>JBIIIE010000104.1:0-8911 GCA_044235135.1 Roseomonas sp.
AAGCGGAGCAGAAAATCCAAGCCATTGTTGACGGGCCGGCGGGGCCGTCGCTCAGGGATGTGGAGTAAGGCGCTGCATGCCTGATCCCACCCAAGCCCTTGCATCGGCCATGGCGGCGGCGGCGGCGGAAATTGATCGCGCGCTTGATGCTTTGATCCCGCCGCCCGAGGGCGATGAGGCGCGGCTGTTTGAAGCCATGCGTTACGCCAGCATGGGCGGCGGCAAAAGGCTGCGCGGTTTTCTGGTGCTGGAAGGTGCCGCGCAATTCGGCGTGTCGCGCGAAGCGGCCTTGCGCGTGGCGGCGGCGATTGAAATGCTGCATGCCTATTCCCTGGTGCATGATGATCTGCCCTGCATGGATGATGATGATCTGCGCCGCGGCAAACCCACCGTGCATCGCGCCTTTGATGAGGCAACCGCCGTGCTGGCGGGTGATGCGCTGCAAACCCAGGCCTTTCTGGTGTTGAGCGAACCGGACACGCATCCCGATCCCACCGTGCGCGCCGAGCTTTGCCGCGCCTTGGCGCGCGCTGCCGGGGCGCGCGGCATGTGTGGTGGGCAGATGCTGGATATGTTGGCGGAAGAAGCGGGCAGGCCCTTGGAAGAAGCGGAAATCGGGCGGCTGCAATTGCTGAAAACCGGCAAGCTGATTGAATTTTCCGCAGAAGCTGGCGCCATTCTTGGCAAGGCACCCATTCAGCTGCGCCATGCGCTTTCCGCCTATGGCCGCGATCTGGGCGCTGCCTTCCAGATTGCCGATGATGTGCTGGATGCCACCGCCTCAGCCGAGGAAACCGGCAAGCGCACCGGCAAGGATGCCGATGCGGGTAAGGCCACACTCGTTGGGCTGTTGGGGCTTGAACGCGCCAGGCTGCAAGCGGAACGGCTGGCAGCGCAGGCGCAAGATCATCTGGATGCTTTTGGGGAGGCGGCGGCGCATTTGCGCGCGCTTGCAAATTATACCATCGCGCGGAGAAGCTGAATGAACCGTCCTGTCACACCGCTGCTGGATCGCGTCACCATCCCGAGCGATTTGCGGAATTTCTCTGGCGAGCAATTGAAGCGCCTGGCCGAAGAATTGCGTGCCGAGACGATTGATGCGGTTTCCGTCACCGGCGGGCATCTTGGTGCATCGCTTGGCGTGGTGGAATTGACCGTCGCAGTGCATGCGATTTTCGACACGCCGCATGATCGGTTGATCTGGGATGTCGGGCATCAGGCCTATCCGCACAAAATCCTGACCGGACGGCGTGACCGTATTCGCACGCTGCGCCAGGGCGGCGGGCTTTCCGGCTTCACCAGGCGGAGTGAAAGCGAATACGACCCCTTCGGTGCGGCGCATTCATCCACCAGCATTTCCGCGGGCCTTGGCATGGCGATTGGCAGCCAATTGCAGGGCAAGGATCGCCATGTGATCGCCGTGATTGGTGATGGCGCGATGAGTGCCGGCATGGCCTATGAAGCCATGAACAATGCCGGCGCATCCAAGGCCAATCTGATTGTCATTCTGAACGATAATGACATGTCCATCGCCCCACCCGTGGGTGCGATGAGTGCCTATCTGTCCAAGCTGATTTCATCGCGCCCCTTCCTGTCGCTCCGCGATATGATGGCGCGGCTGGCCAAGCGCTTTCCTGCTCCGTTGGAACGCGCGGCGCGGCGCGCGGATGAATATGCGCGCGGGTTGCTGACCGGCGGCACCTTGTTTGAGGAATTGGGCTTCTATTATGTCGGCCCGGTTGATGGGCATGATCTGGACCATCTGCTGCCCATTCTGCGCAATCTGCGTGATACGGATCACCAAGGCCCGATCCTGCTGCATGTGGTGACGCAAAAGGGCAAGGGCTATGCGCCGGCGGAATCCGCGCCCGACAAGTATCACGGCGTGGTGAAGTTCAATGTCGTCACCGGCGAACAGGCCAAGGCGCCGCCTGGCCCGCCTTCCTTCACCAAGGTCTTCGCCAATGCGCTGATCGCGGAAGCGGAAGCAGATGAGGGCATTGTCGCCATCAATGCCGCCATGCCATCCGGCACGGGGCTTGATGCTTTCGCCAAGCAATTCCCGCGCCGCAGCTTTGATGTTGGCATTGCCGAACAGCATGCGGTGACCTTTGCCGCCGGGCTCGCGACTGAGGGGCTCAAGCCCTTTTGCGCGATCTATTCAACCTTTTTGCAGCGCGCCTATGACCAGATCATGCATGATGTGGCGCTGCAATCCCTGCCGGTGCGCTTCGGCATGGACCGCGCCGGCCTCGTGGGCGCGGATGGCGCGACGCATGCGGGGTCCTTCGATATCGCCTATCTCGGCTGCCTGCCCAATATGGTGCTGATGGCCGCCGCTGATGAGGTGGAGCTGATGCATATGGTGGCGACTGCTGCCGCGATTGATGATCGGCCTTCGGCGTTTCGCTACCCGCGTGGTGAGGGCTTTGGCCTTGAACTGCCCAAGCGCGGTTCGGTGCTGGAACTTGGCAAGGGGCGCGTGCTGCGCGAAGGCACTGCGATTGCCATCCTTTCCTATGGCGCGCGTTTGCAGGAATGCCTGAAGGCGGCTGATGAATTGGCAACCCATGGGCTTTCCTGCACGGTTGCGGATGCGCGCTTCGCCAAGCCCTTGGATACCGCCTTGGTGGAACGCCTGGCGCGGGAGCATGAGGTGCTGATCACCATTGAAGAAGGCTCCATGCTCGGCTTCAGTGGCATTGTCATGCATCATTTGGCGACGCGCGGGCTGCTGGATCGCGGGTTGAAGATGCGCCCCATGTGCCTGCCGGATGTGTTCATTGATCATGATGCGCCGCGCAAGCAATATGATCAGGCCGGGCTGAATGCGCCGCAAATCGTGGCGACAGCACTTGCTGCGCTGGGCAAGGCGGAAATGCACGTGCCCGCGCGGGCGTAAATTTTTCGGGCGACTATTCCGCCGCTTGCTGCATCCGCGCGGCGAAGCGCGGCGCCACATTTTCCATGAAAAGGCGGATGGAAGTATTGGTCTGCTCAGCGCTCATGGGGCCGAGGCGGAAGGAACAGATCACGCCGCCAACGCCGGTCGCTTCAATCTCTGCCATGCGCGCCGCAACGGTTGCGGGCGCGCCGCAGATCAGCGCATATTCGGGATTGGTGCGCGCGGGCGGCGCGGTTTCCTTCTTCATGATCACGCCCTGTTCGGCGTAGATTTTCTCACGCATCGCCTTGCGCTGTGCCTGCATGGCTTCAAAGGCCGGCAGCGCGATGCGGCGTGCTTCCTCATCGGTTTCCGCCACCACCACATTGCGCCAGACCCAGCTTTCATTGAGGCAATGCGCGATATGCGCGGCATCAAAACCCGCTTCCGCGAGCGTGGCGCGATAGGCCGCCAGGCGCTTTTGCGTCACCTCCAGCGATTGCACATTCATCAGGAAGGGCAGGCCACGCCGCGCCAGATGCAAAGCGCCATCTTCACTTGATGCGGCGCGGATCACGTAAGGATGCGGCTTGGTGAAGGGCTCTGGCCGCAGCCGCGGCACATTCAAATCCCAGAACCTGCCCTTGTGCTGAAAACCATTCGGGCTGGTCCAGGCCTTCAGCATGATGCCTTCGGCTTCCTCATAGCGTTCCAGCGCTTCCTCTGCCGGAATGCCATAGCCCTGGTATTCATAGACATTATAGGCAGTGCCCCGCCCAAGCCCGACAATCACGCGCCCTCCGGACAGATTATCCAAAAGCGACATTTGTTCGGCAAGCCGCATCGGGTGATGCAGCGATACCTGCGCCACCGCAAAACCAACTTTTATGCGCTTGGTGGCTGACAGCACGGCGGCGGCAAAGGTCACCGGGTCCACATAGGCGCAATTGCCATCGAAATGATGTTCGGCAAGCCACAGCACTTCAACGCCAAGCTCATCGCAAAGTTTGGCCTCGGCGATGCTTTCCGCGATCACGCGCTGATCACCGGCGGGATCGCGGCTTTCGGGAAAAAGGAAATTGCTGAAGCGCAGCATAGCGGTCTCCGCAGCCTGGATAGGCGAAGACTAAATCATGCCCGCCAATGCGCAAGTTTTTTTCTTGCCTGCAACCATCTACCCGCGCTGTAATCCCGCCAAACCAAGGTGAGGCTTTGGCATGATCGGCAGGCGCGCGATGCTGGCGGCGGGGTTGGCGGCACCCGCGATCAAGGTTCAGGCGCAGGAACGCCCGATCCAGATCATGGTGGGCTTCGCGCCGGGCGGGAATATTGACCTCGCCGCCCGCATGGCAGCACCCTTTCTGGAGAAATATCTGGGGGGGCAGCAGATCATCGTCGTCAATCGCCCCGGCGCCGGCGGCATGATCATGCTGAATGAGGTGTCAGCCGCGCCGGCGGATGGGCGCATCGCCGCCCTGGTTTCCCTGCCCGCGCTGGTGACCGCGCTGTACGATAATACGCCGCGCTATCGTGTAGAAAGCTTTGCCTATGTCGGGCTTTTGACCGATGAGCCCTATACGATTTTCGTCGCCCCCAATTCGCCCTATCGCAGCCTGACCGATCTGATCGAAGCCGCGCGTGCCAAGCCCGAGGACATCACCATGGCGGGTGCCGGCATTGGCAGCGCGCCGCATCTGGCGCTGATGCAATTGGAAAACGCCTCAGGCGCGCGCTTTACCTGGCTGCCCACCACCGGCGCGGGCCAGGCGATGCAATTGGTCCAGGGCGGGCATGTGGTGGGCTCCATTTCCACCGTCAGCCTGACGGTGCGCGCGCATTTGCAAGGGAGTCTGCGGGTACTCGCGCTCATGGAAAAGCAGCGCTGGGACAAGGCCGGCGATTTGCCGACCGTGGCGGAGGCTGGCTTCTCTCTGGCGGCAGGCTCAGCACGCGGCTTTGCGCTGCCCGCCACCACGCCGGAACCCATCCTGGCGCGCTGGGAAGAAGCGGTGCGCCGCACGGCGGAAGACCCGGATTTCCGCGCCATGGCGGAACGGGATTTCCTGATCGTGCGGCACATGAACCGCGCCACGATGCGCGGCTTTGTGGATGACCAATACGCTGCCTATGGCGAGATGTGGCGGCGCACACCCTGGAAGAAATGACGCATCAGCCGCGCCACATCCCACCGCCATCCACATCCACCACCGTGCCATTCACATAAACACCGCGTGGGCTCGCCAGGAACACCGCCAGATCAGCGATCTCGCTTGATTCGATCGGGCGATTGAAGGGCAGGCCGGTGATGGTTTCCGCCCAGCGTTCCTCATCGCCGAATTTCAGCTTCGCATTGACGCGCGCCTGGGTGATCATCCGATCGGTCTTGGTCACCGCAGGATTGATGCCGACAACCTTGACGCCATTGGCCTGCGTCGCCGCACCCAAGGCTTGCGTGAAAGCAATCAACGAAGCATTGCCCGCGCCGCCGCAGATATAGCCGGCCTTGGGTGAACGCCCGGCCATGCCGATGATATTCACCACCGCACCCGCCTTGCGCGCTTCCATCGCCGGCAGATAGAGCTGGCAGAGGTGAATGTAGCCAAACACCTTCAGGCTCCAGGCTTCCTGCCAGCGCTGGATGGAAATATCCTGCAAGCGCCCGGAAGGAATAGCGCCGGCGTTGTTCACCAACACATCAATATCCGGGAAGGCGGCATGCAGCCTTTCGCGTTCTTCAATGCGGGAAAGATCGGCGGCCAGGGTTTCAACGCGCACCTGCGAAAGCGCGCGCACCTTATCCGCAGCAGTCGCCAGCGCCGCCGCATCGCGTGCGGAAAGCACGATGTCGCAACCTTCCCGCGCGAAGGCTTCCGCGCAAGCAAGCCCAATGCCCTTCGATCCACCCGTGACAAGCACGCGCTTGCCGGCAAGCTGCATATCCATGGTCACACCACCAATTCAATGAGGAAGGGGCCGGGGCGCGCGAAGCTTTGGCTCATCATATCCGCCACCTGATCAAGCGTGGTGGCCTGTGCGGCTTCCACGCCCATGCTTTCCGCCATCTTCACCCAGCCGATATCAGGATTGCCGAGGTCCATCATATCCATCGCCGTGCGCCCCGGATTGGCGCCGACATTGCGGTATTCGCCAAGCAGGATCGCGTATTTGCGGTTGGAAATGATCACCGTGGTCACCGGCAGCTTTTCGCGCGCCTGAGTCCAAAGCGATTGCACGGTATACATGGCCGAACCATCGGCCTGCATATTGATCACGCGCCGGCCTCCACCGCCAACAGCGGCACCCGTCGCCAAAGGCATGCCGCAGCCAATCGCCCCACCGGTGATCTGCAGCCAATCATGCGGCGGCGCGTTATGGGTTTCGGGGAAGAAGCCGCGCCCATAGGAAACGCTTTCATCGGCGATAATCGCATCTTCCGGCATCAGCGCGCCAAGAACGCGCGCAAGCCCTTCCGGCGTTGGCGCGCCGCGCACCACTTCCGGGCGCGGGCCGCGATCCGGGATGGCGATGGCGGGCGCGTTCAATTCCTCGGCCAGCGCGGCCAAAGCCACTTCGGCGTTATGTTCATAGCGCGTCAGCACATGCACTTCGGCATTGGGCGGGTAATGCAGCGAAGGCTTGCCCGGATAGCCAAAGAAGCCGACCGGCGCCTTGGCATTCACCAGGATCAGATGCTCCACCCATTTCAGCGCATCCACCGCCTGGTCCACGTAATAGGGCACGCGTTCCAACGCGATGCGCCCGCGCCCACGTTGGGTGCGGCCATTTGATCCTTCCGCCATCAACCGCGCGCCCGTTGCCTCAGCGATACGATAGGCATGCAGCTGCGCGCCTTCCCGCAGGCTGGGCCCGCCCAGCAGGATCAGCACATTCTTCTTCTCACGCAGGATGCGCGCGGCATTGCGGATGGCATGCGGGTCGGCTTCCGGCACCGCAGGCACCGGCAAGGCGGGTGCGACCACGCCGCCATCATTCCAGGCGGTATCGGCGGGCAGGATCAGGGTTGCGATCTGGCCAGGTGAGGTGCGCGCCGCTTGCACCGCAACAGCGGCATCCGCGCCCACCTTGGTTGAATCGGTTGACGTCCGCACCCAGGCGGAAACGCCGCGGGCGAAGCCTTCCGTATCGGCGGTCAGCGGCGCGTCATAGGGGCGGTGATAGGTCGCGTGATCGCCGGTGATATTCACAATGCCGGACCGCGCCCGGCGCGCATTATGCAGATTGGCCAAGCCGTTAGCCAGACCAGGCCCGCAATGCAGCAGCGTGCAGGCCGGCTTTTCCGCCATGCGCCAATAGCCATCGGCCATCCCGGTCACGACATTTTCCTGCAAGCCAAGCACGCAGCGCATGCCCGGTATCCGGTCCAAGGCTGCAACGAAATGCATCTCACTCGTGCCGGGATTGGAGAAACACACATCAACCCCACTACCTATGAGTGTATGGACCAGACTTTCCGCACCATTCATTGCCGACTCTCCAACTGGCGTTTCTGGCCGCAGCCTGCGCCGAGGGGCAGATTCCGGCAAGATGGGCACTTGCCATGCGGTAATTTCGCCGTAATTTGCCGCCACTGATAACAAAGCGGCGCAAATGCCGCCTCTGGGGGAGCTTTCCGGTCATGCCTCGTTTGGCCGTTGCGTTTTTTGCGTCGGGCTTTGCTGCGCTGCTGTGTCAGATTGTCTGGCAGCGGATGCTGGGCATTTTTGCGGGATCGGACACGATTTCGGCGGCGCTGGTGGTGGGCGCCTTCCTGGCCGGGCTTGGCATTGGTTCCATCATTGGTGCCAAGATCGCTGACCGCATCACGCCGGCCCGCGCGCTGATCGGCTTTGCCATCGCGGAAATCGGCGTTGGCATTTTTGCCCTGCTGTCCAAGGCATTCTTGTATGATTGGCTGGCGACCGATCTGGCCGGGGTGGTGGATGACCCGGCGATGATCTTCGCGCTGTGCTTCGCTGGGCTTGTTTTGCCGACCACGTTGATGGGGGCGTCCCTGCCGCTTTTGGCGCGCGCGGTGTCAACCGCTTTGGATACGGTCGCGGAACGGATCGGCCTGCTTTACGGGCTGAACACCTTCGGCGCCGGGCTTGGCGCTTTGCTCGGCGGCTGGTTTCTGGTCGGCAATCTTGGCTTTGTTGGTGCGCTTTGGCTGGCGGCGGGGTTGGAGATTTTCGCTGCTCTGCTGGCGCTTTCCCTGCTGCCGCAGCTGCGCGGCCTGCCTTTGCCGGCGCCGAGCCCGGCCACCAAGGATGGCGATGCGCCTTTCGGCAGCCTGCCGCTATGGTGCTTTCTGGTGTTTCTATCGGGTTATGTGATTGTTGCGCTGGAAATCCTTTGGGTGCGCATCATGGGCCAGGTCGGGCAATACCACGCCTATCTGTTCCCGACTGTGCTTGGGATTTTCCTGCTGGCCGATGGGCTTGGCATGGCCTTTGCCGCACGCATGGTGCGCCGCCTGAAGGACCCTCGCCCGGCCTTTTTCATCACCCAGGGCGCCGGCTTTGTTTTGGCCGTGGTGTTGCTGGCCGGGCTTTGGCTTGCCATGCCGCTTTGGCCGATTGCCGATCTGATGGCGGTGGATCATTCGCGCCTGCATGGCGGGGCGCTGGCGATGATGATCTTTCTTGCCGTGCTGGTGGTGGGCCCACCTTCCTTCCTGATCGGCATGACCTTCGCCTTTGTGCAGCGCGCCGTGCAGCAGGATTTGGCGAGTGTCGGCACACGGGTCGGTTGGGTGCAATTGGCCAATATCGCCGGCAATGCGGCGGGGTCCATTTTCACCGGGCTGATCACGCTGCATTTCCTCGGCACGGCGGGCACGCTCAAGCTATTGGCCGCGCTTTCGTTGCTGCTTCTGCTGGGTTGGCTTTGGCATGGTGGCTGGCGGCGGCCGGTGGAAGGGGGGCTGGCCCTGGCTTCCGCACTCGCGCTGTTGCTCATGCCGGGCAATGCTGGGCTTTGGTCGCGCATGCATGCGGAAGGGCCGGGCAATATGGTGGCCTGGGCTGA
>JBIIIE010000105.1:0-8853 GCA_044235135.1 Roseomonas sp.
CAGGATATCGGCCAGGGTCATGCTCATGCGGCCTTATATCAGACAAGCGCGCCCCTGTGGGAGGGGGCCAGGGCTGGACGGGAAGCGAGGAATGAGGCGCTATCAGCAGGACATGACGGGGTGATGCGATGAAGCTTTGGTACCAATCCCTGACCCGGCCCAATGCCTGGCCAACCTATGCCAAGGCGCTGCGGCGGCTTCTGGAGGCCACCGCCGATCCCGGCACGGAAATCGCCATCCATGGCATTGAAAAGCGCGGCGGCATTGGGGACCAGTATCGCTACTTGGAATTCATCGAAACCGGCGAAGTGCTGGACAATGTGCTGCGCGCCGAGGCCGAGGGGTTTGATGCCGTATTGCTCGGCAATATCGTGGACCCTGGCCTGCGCATTGCGCGGGAGATCGCGGGCATTCCCGTGCTCGGCCTATGCGAAGCCTCGCTGCTGACCGCCTGCCAGATGGGCGCTTCCATCGGCATTGTCTTTTCCAACGACAAGCATGAAGCGCGTGTGGCCGAGAATATCCGCGGCTATGGTCTGGCAAGCCGCGTGGCTGCCACGGCGCGCATGGATGTGGCGAAGCTGACCGATCTGGAAGCCGCCTTTTCGCCTGGCCCGGTGCGCGATGCGGTGCTGGCCCAATTCCACAAGGCAGCCGAGGATTGCGTGGCGCGTGGGGCAGAGGTGGTAATCCCGGCAGTGGGTGTTGCCATGGTGCTGCTGTTTGAAGCCGGCGTGCATGAAACCGCGCGCGGCGCGCCGGTGCTCTGCGGGCCTTTGGCGCTGGTGCAGCAGGGGCAGGCGGCGGTGAAGCTGAAGCGCGTCATGGGCGGGCGCTTTACCAGCCGGCGCGGCGCCTATGGCCAGCCGCCGCCGGCGCAGATTTCAGAACTGCGCCGTTATTACGGGGAGGTGTATCCGGGGGGAGGCAGCTAAAATTTACCGCCAACAGGCGTCCCGTTAGGCTTTACTTCAAACGCCCCGATTTTTGCTTTCTTTTCTGGACTTTGCTGTCTAGAATCGTGCAGCTTTCGTTTGGGGTGCTTCATGTCTTCTCTTACCGCCATCGCCTTTGTTGGTCAGAATGCGAATGGCATTTTGGCTTGGTGGACCCAGGCCATTATTGAACGACTCAAGCTTCATGGTGTTTCGGCTGAGTTGATTGATATGCTTCAGCCGGATTGGTCGCAGCGTTTGAATGCGATGTTGGAAAAGGGGCCACCCAATTTTTGCTTCAGCTTTCAGGGCTTGGGTATGGGCCTTGATGTTGAAGGCAGGAATCTCTGGACACAATTGAAGGTTCCCTTTGTCTCTTCGATGGGGGATGCGCCCTATCAGGCACCCCGTCTGCATGCTGCTGTTGGTGAAGGGCTTATACACCTATACACCGCACAGGATTTTTATGATTTTTATACTGGGATCATGAAGGGCAAAAATATCGCGAGCGTGGTTTCCTTCGGCTACCCAGCCAATCCGCACGCGAACGATATCGGCTGGCGGGACCGCGATTTGGAACTTGTTTACGTTAAATCCGGTGCCGATCCCAAAGCGATCCGCGAAACATGGGGCGAACTTCCGTCTCTACTGCGCGATATTATTGAAGGCGCGGTAACAGCCGCCCTGGCTGGTGAGGCGCAAACCATCGCGCAACTGGTGCAGCGTGGTTTCAAGTCAAGCAATCTTCATGTTGGTGAAAGGCTTACACTATTCCTCATGATATGCCGACAAGTTGACGCTTATGTCCGCGCGACGCGGGCGGAGCGTATGGCACGTGAGGTGATGCGCCTTGGCGGACATATTTTTGGGGACTGGCCGCATTTGCGGGCGGAAACCTCCCGCGCCAGATTTCACGGCTCGATCCCCGCGAAGGATTTGCCGAAACTATATGCGCGAAGCCGTATTCTTGCCAATGTGGCGCCAAGCACCAGAACGGGCATTCATGAGAGGATTCTGGCGGGCTTTATGTCGAAGGCATTCATCTTGGCAGATGAATCACCCTTCCTGACACAAGGGCTTGAAGCGTATCCGAGTTTCATGGCGGTTCCAATCCATGGTCCCGATTTTGCCGATGCGATGGATGCGCGCATGGCCGAAATTCGTTCCGCTCACATGGCTGACCAGGCCCAACAAATGCTCGATGATATCCAAATAAGGGCGGAAGATGAGTTTGGCCTTGATCGCTTCATCAGCGCAATGTTGGAGTTTCTCTTTCTGCGTGTCGTTGAAACAAAAAACGAGTTTTATGCCTTTCATGCCTGACGACGAGGAATCGAGGGGTATCAAAAGCAATGCAGACCAATAGCGAAGAGGCCAATGCGGCAAGGCTCAGCCAGGCGCCGGCGGTGATCAGCCCGCTTCATCGCTGCCGTTGGATAGATATGCCTACCGTGCATGATTATCGCGGTAATCTCAGTTTTCTCGAAGGCAGCAAGCATGTGCCCTTTGACATCAAGCGGGTTTACTACATTTACGATATTCCAAGTGGGGCGGAACGCGCCGGTCACGCTCACAGGAATTTGACTCAAGTCTTTATTGCGCTTTCCGGTAGCTTTGACCTTGTGCTTGATGATGGGCTGCGCAAGGAAACCGTCCATTTGAACCGCGCGCATATGGGTTTCGTCGTTGTGCCTTGGGTTTGGCGCGTAGTGAACAATTTCAGTGGAAATTCGGTTTGTCTTGTCGTTGCCAGCACCGAATATGATGAGGATGATTACATACGCGATTACGGCGCTTTTATTCGTGAAACCGCCATCCGGCATGGCTTTGCCCATAATCTGGGTGCCGGCTGATGGACCGCGTGGATATTCCCTTTTTCAGCCTTGCGCGCGCCCATGGTGATCTTCATCAGGAGCTGACGGCGGCATTTGCCGAGGTCATGGACCATAATCATTTCATTCAAGGCCCGCGCCTTGAGGCTTTTGAGGCTGATTTCGCGCGATATTGCGACACCGATTTCGCCATCGGCGTCGGCAATGGGCTGGATGCCTTGAGCCTTATCCTGCGCGCCTATGATATCGGACCGGGGGATGAGGTGATTGTGCCCAGCCAGACTTTCATCGCGACCTGGCTTGCAGTGACAGCCTGTGGTGCTAGCCCCATTCCGGCTGAGATTGACCTTGCCACGTGCAACCTTGACCCCACGGCAACCGAAGCCGCAATTTCCGAAAGAACCCGCGCGATCATTGCGGTGCATCTGTTCGGGCAGCCCGCTGAGATGTCGGCACTGGGCGCGATTGCGGCGCGGCATCGCCTTCGTCTGATTGAAGATGCCGCGCAAGCACATGGCGCCACATGGCAAGGCAAGCGGGCAGGGTCACTTGGTGATGCCGCCGGGTTTTCCTTCTATCCCACAAAGAATTTGGGCGCTCTTGGTGATGGTGGAGCCATCACCACAAGCGATCCCCTTCTGGCGCAACGTATCCGTCGGCTGCGAAATTATGGCTCCGATATAAAGTATGTACATGAGGAAACCGGAACCAATTCGCGCCTTGATGAACTGCAAGCCGCGCTGCTGACAGTGAAATTAAAAGGTTTGGATGAGAAAATCGCTCGCCGCAACATGATTGCCGCGCGTTACAGCGAAGGATTGGCTGGCCTTCCTGGCATCACCTTGCCATATGTCGCGTCCGAAGCATTTGCCGCCTGGCATCTCTATGTCATTCGCGCTGAAGGGCGCGGTGCTTTGCAAGATCGGCTTGCACGCCTTGGCGTACAAACCATGATTCATTATCCGATCCCACCTGGCAGACAAACACCCTACAAAGGCTTGCAGAATACAGCCCTTCGGACCAAGGCCGATATCGCTGCCGCCGAATGTCTCAGCCTGCCGCTCTGGCCGGAAATGACCGAAGCTGAAATTGATCATGTCATCAACGCCGTAAGGATTGCCGCGCTGGATGCAGCCCCCCAGCAATCAGGGGAGGTCAAGGCAAACCGATGAAACCCGCGTTTATTGATCCGCGCGCGACTCTGGCTGCGAATGTCACTCTCGGCCACAGTTCTGTCATTTCGGGTCCCGCGCAAATCGCCAGCGGGGTGATCATCGGCCACCACGTCACCATCGAAGGCGATGTTCATATCGGTGAAAATACGCGCATTGGCCATCATTCCGTGATCGAAGGCCCGACACGCATTGGCGCAAACAATCAATTTTATCCCTTTTGCAGTATAGGGCTACGTGCGCAGCATCCGGATTTCCATGGCGAAGGCGGTGCCTTGCTTATTGGTGAACACAATGTTTTTCGCGAATTTATCACGCTAAATCGTTCAACATATGAAACGGAAACCATTATCGGTAGCCGCAACTATCTGATGGCGTATAGCCATGTTGCACATGATTGCCGCGTTGGAAACGACAATAAGCTTGCCAATGGCGCAACCCTTGCCGGGCATGTGGTACTTGGCAATGCATGCTACCTTGGTCTTCATGCCATTGTGCATCAGCGCCTTGCGGTTGGCGATCTTTGCATGGTCGGCATGAATGAAACGATCACCCGAAACTTGCCACCCTATGCGGTCTTGGCGGGGGGGCGTTTTGTCAAACTCAACACGCGGGGCATGATATTGCGCGGGCTTTCCGAGCAGGAAATTCGCGGTGTTGAGGCGCGTTATCGCAATGGGGTCAGCGATAGCCCGGCAAGCGTCGGTCAGGCCGCCATTGACGTCTTTTTGGCGTCTTTTCACGCTGGCGGCTGTTATCGGTATGAAAGGGCGCGGAGCTCCTGACCAGGCACTCAATGCCCCGCAATAATCGCGTCCGCGATTTTTTCCGCCGACATCAGCGTCGGGAAATTGGTATTGGCGCAGGGTACCACAGGGAAGATTGAGGCATCCACCACGCGCAGCCCTTCAATCCCCTTCACCCGGCCGTTGCTATCCACCACCGACATAGGGTCTTCCGGCCTGCCCATGCGGCAGGAACAGGAAGCATGCCAAACGCCAATCGTTGCCTTGCGGATGAAGGCTTCGAGTGCCGCATCATCGGTCATTACCTCATCAATACGGAAGCCTTCCACCACAAAATTGTCTATGAAATAGCGGCGCAGGAAGGCAGGCCCATCCAGCAGCAGGCTGATCATCTTGGTGAGCATGCGGTTCTTGTCATTCACCACGCCAATCTTGCGCACACGATCGCTGTAACTGGCGGGGAAGTAGTTATCCGTGACCTTGCCCAATTCATTGCTCATCTGGATCGTGGCCATCATGCGAAAGCCGCTCATCAGCCGGTCTAGATCGCGCTTGTCTGACAGAAGGTTGAATTCAACAATCGGTTCATCACGCCAATTGCTGGAAGCCAGCTTCAACTGCCCGCTTTCCGAATAGGTCTTGTTCACCCAAAGCAGCATGGAGGCCACTTGCTCCCCCACCGCATGCCAGGCGGATTTGCTGACAACAGCCGCGAACATATCGCCTGCCGGAATGCCCTCCAGCTTTGAGGAATAGCGCAGCCCGAGCAGGATATGGCGGCGGGTTTGATTATCCACCCGCGCGCCGCGCTTCAAAAACGAAGACAGCGCAATTGAAGGGTGATCCATCAGGCCCTGGCCAACACCGGGCAAGGCCATCCGCACGGGAATGCCCAAATCGCGTAAATGCCCGACAGGGCCGATGCCCGAACGCAGCAGATGCGCGGGCGAATGAATGGCGCCGCAGGACAGGATGATTTCGCGCCCCATGAAGCGCTGTTCCTGCCCGCGCACCAGCGCCACCACGCCGACGCAGCGCTGATCTTCAAACAGCAATTCTTTTACTTGAGTCTCACAGGAAATCGTCAGGTTTTCCCGCGCGCGGGTTTCGCGGTCCAGATAGCCCATAGCGGCGGAAACGCGCTGTTCTTCCGCATTGGAAATGGTGATGGGGAAATAGCCGTCTTCGAAAAACCCGTTCTGGTCTTCCAAAGCCTTGAAGCCCGCCGCGGCAAAGGATTTCGCTGCCGCCTTGGCGTGGTTGTTCCAATTCTCGGGCTTGATGCGGCGTACTTTGATGCGCCCATCCTTGCCGTGATAGGGGCCATCAAAATCCAGATCGTGTTCGACCTTCTTGAAATAGGGCAGCACCGCATCCCAGTTCCAACCGGTGGCGCCGCGCGCTTCCCATTCATTGTAATCGGTCGGCGCGCCGCGATTGGCCATTTGCCCATTGATGGAAGAACCTCCACCCAAAACCCGCGCCTGTTCATATTTGCGAAGCGGCGGGCGTTCCTGCGGGTTGTTGTGAGAGACAATCTGCGTATGGACGCGCAATTCCGTCCAATGGAAGCGCGGGTCGAAATAGGCTGTGCCCGGATAGCTGTCGCGGATTTCCTTGGGTTCCTCACCCGGCGGCGCATCAGGGCCGGCTTCACAGAGCAGCACCTTGTGGCCGCTGCGCGCTGAAAGCCGATGCGCCAGCACGGAACCGGCGGAACCGCCGCCAACAATGATCGTATCGAACATCACGCTTCCTCTTGTTCGCTTTTAAGCTTGGGGAATCATACGGCCAAGCGGCCGGCCGGCGCAGATATGCACATGGAAATGCGGCACTTCCTGCCCGGCATGCATGCCCATATTCATCAGTACGCGATAGCCATCGGCTTCCAGCCCCAAGCCCTTCGCCACCTGGCCCACCGCGCGCCAAAAGCCGGTGATTTCATCAGGCGTCGCACTGGCGCTGAAATCAGCAATCGAAACATAGCGCCCCTTCGGAATCACCAGCACATGCACCGGCGCTTGCGGCGCGATGTCGTGGAAGGCCAGCACATGCTCATCCTCATGCACCTTCTTCGCGGGGATTTCGCCGCGCAGGATGCGCGCGAAGATATTGCTGTCATCATAGGGGCCAAGGCCATTGACGGGCATGGGGTTATGCCTCCCTCGTTAAAACCACATTCCCCACCATGCCATGCGCGGCCAGGATTGGAAGCCTGTTCAGGCGGAAGCCAACCAGGCCGCCGCCGCCTGATCCGCCCCACTCGGCAAGGGCGCGGCGCGATTGCCCATCCAGGCCAGGATATCGCCGGCCACCGCTGCCCCGCCCAAATCGCGCAGCAGCATGTGATGGCCTTCGGGGTAGAAGGCCAGACGCTGCGCCGCGCCGCGTGGCAATTGCGCCCAGGCCGTGCGAATCGGCTTGGGCGGCACCAATTCATCCTTCGCGCCATAGAGAACCAAAGCGGGCGCAGTGAAGCGCGGCAGGGCAGCGGTGGCGGCATCCATCAAATCAACCAGGCCCGCCACGGCATCCACCCGCGTTGCCTTGATCAATTGCGGGTCGCTGGACCAGCGGCGCCAGGCGTCCAGATTATCCGTCGGGCGAAAGACTGGCGCGTTGGAAGAAAGCTCCAGCCCCGGGACCAGCGCGGTCAGCACATCCAGCATGGCAAGCGCTGGCCAGCCGAGGCTATTCCTCCCCCGCAAGGCCGGCGCCGAAAGCACCAGCCCATCGGCCAGGGCAGCGCGGCTGCCCGCCAGCACCAGCACCGCGCCCCCCATGCTTTCGCCCAGCATGAAAAGCGGCAGGCCCGGATGCCGCGCGCGGATCAGCCCTGCGGCGGTAATTGCATCCTGGGCCAAGGCATCATGCCCCGGCCAAATCCCACGCGGCCCCGTGCCGCCAAAGCCGCGCTGGTCATAGGCGTAAAGCGCGACGCCCGCGGCGGTGAACCAGGGCGCGGCATCTTCGGCATAGGATCGGCCATATTCATTCATGCCATGCAGGGCGAGCATGACGGCGCGCGGCGGGGTCGCGCTTGCCCAGACATGCAGCGGCAGCCGCAGCCCATCGGCCATCACCAGCGCATCATCCCTGAGCACCGGCCTGGTCACCACCGGCCCCATCGGCGCGCGCGCCTCGGCACAGCCGGCCAAAGCCAGCCCGGCCAGCAGCGCCCGGCGCGACGTTATCAGGGGCTTCATGGTCATGGGCTTCAGATAGGGTGCCGGGCAAGGCTGGTCCATCACCCCCTGCACCGGTATGATTGCCGCAAGACCAGCCCGATGAGGAACCAGATGCGCGACCAGCAAATGACCGGCTATGGCCCGAAGCCCGTGATGGGCGTGACACCCGAACAGCGCGTCACCGTCCATAGCCGCAAGGTCGCTTGCGATGGGGAAGCTGCGAGTGGCCTCGGCCATCCGCGTATCTGGCTGCATATTGAAGGGCATGATGTGACCTGCCCTTATTGTTCCATCACCTATGTGCTGGCCGAAGGCGCCGGCGAGGATCATGGGCATTGAAGACAGCACCGGCCCTGCCGCCGAACGCCCGCATGGCAAAGCCTTGAGCGAGGCAATCGCAGGGGCCGAGGGCCTGCCGGAAACCAAGCCCGGCGAACGCCATCTGATTCTGGTGGATGGCTCGGGCTATATTTTCCGCGCCTATCACGCGCTGCCGCCGATGACGCGGCCCGATGGCACGCCGGTGAATGCGGTTTTCGGCTTCACGAATATGCTGTCTCAATTCCTGCTGCGCCATGCCGCAAGCCATATCGCCGTGGTGTTCGACGCCGGGCGCAATACGTTTCGCAATCAGATTTACGCGGCATACAAGGCGCATCGCCCGGACCCGCCGCCGGAATTGGTGCCGCAATTCGGCCTGATCCGTGATGCGACGGATGCTTTCGGTGTCGCGCGGGTGGAACAGGAAGGTTTTGAAGCGGATGATCTGATCGCCGCCTATGCCAAGGCGTTTGAAGCGACCGGCGGGCATGTGACGATTGTGTCTTCCGATAAGGATCTGATGCAATTGATCCGCCCTGCGGTACAGATGCTCGATCCCATGAAGCAGAAGCCGCTGCGTGCGCCGGAAGTGATGGAAAAATTTGGCGTCACCCCGGATAAGGTGGTGGAAGTGCAAGCGCTGGCGGGCGATGCCACGG
>JBIIIE010000106.1:0-8783 GCA_044235135.1 Roseomonas sp.
AACGCCGCCCAGCCTATCTGCCATCATAGGCATGCGGCGCAGCCGGCACTTGCCCAGGGCTGGCGCTTGCAATTGGGGTAAGGTCATTGGCCGCCTTGGCGCCGCCAAGCTCATTCTCGCCCGGCCAAGCACTGAAATGATGGCCGATACGCCCAAAGGAATTTACACCTGCACGGAAGCATAGATGGGGATCGCGTTCCGCCGCGACCCCCTTCGCCGCGTCAGGCCTTTTCGATCTCACCCCCGCCATCAACCCAATTCTTGAAGCCGCCCAGATTGCGGACATTGGCATAGCCCATGTCATGCAGAGTCTTCAGCACCAGCGCGGAACGCCCGCCGGATGCGCAATAGGCAACAATCGTCTTGGCACGATCAAAGGCCGCATCATGCAAAGCGGATGAAGGATCAGCGCGGAATTCCACCAGCCCACGCGGAATGGTCAAGGCGCCCGGCACCTTGCCGGATGCCGCGACTTCGCCCGGTTCACGCACATCCAGAAACACCACATCATCGCGCCCGACCAGCCCCTTGGCTTCATCGGCGCTGATGCGCGGCACTACCGCTTCCGCGGCGGCGAGCATTTGTTGGACGGTCAAGGTCATGGATCACTTCTCCCCAGTTGCTGCGCCATCATAGGCCGCATTTTCGGTCATCGCACAAGCGTTCAGCCGCGCATGATGGTGCGCCGAAGCGCTGGTCGGTAAAGATGTTGAAGGTCTTGATATCAGGCGCCATGGCCGACCCGCTCGGAAAAGCGCAGCAGGTAGCCGTCCGGGTCCTGCACCAGGAATTGCCGTACCGTCACTGACCCCTCGCCTACGCGGTAGGTCTTCGTCTCGGGGCGCAGGAAGAGCGGCCAGGCGGCTGAGGCCAATGCCGCCAGGACCGGCGCGATATCCTCGACCGTGATCTCGAGGTTGATCCCCCGCCCCAGCGGCGGCTCGAGCGGCGCCGTCACCCAGTCCCGGTCCGTGCCGAGCTGGTCCAGCATCACCCGCGCGGTGCCGCGCTGGATGCAGGCGAAGCCCTGCTCCGGCCGGTCGTAGACCACGGCGAAGCCACAGGGCCCGCACCAGAAGGCAAGGCTCGCCGCGAGGTCGCGCACCGAGAGCTCGGGGACGAGGTCGGCGGCGCGTGGAGAGGGGGTCAAGGCCATAGATCATTTCTCCCCGAATGAAGGGGCGTGAGGAGGCGCAATCGGTCGAAGGCCGCAAGCCTCATGCCCGCATAAGCGCGCCCGAAAAGGCCAGGGCTGCAGCGATGCCCATGACGCTGAAGGTCCCCATCATGCCAAAGACGCGAAAGCGATAATCCTCAGGGTCTTGCACAATGCCAATCCCATGGGAAAGGCGTGCGGCGACCAGCAGCGCCCCAAGCGCATGCAAAAGCCATGGCCATGCACCGCCCCATTCCGCCAGGATGAGCAACAAGACCGCAAAGGGCACGAATTCCGCGAAATTGGCATGGGCCCTGATGGCGCGTTCCAGCCTGGCATCGCCCCCTGACCCAAGCGGGATACGCTCGGCACGGCGATAACGGATCACACGCAAGCTGAGCCAGAGGAAAATCAGCGTCAAAGGCAGGGTCCAGAAGGCGAGGATCATGCTTGTGATATCCTATGTTGTCGCCCCGTAGCGGATAAGACCAAGCGGGCTCGACGTTACGCCCAAGCTTCACCTGAGCGCGATGTTCAGAATTCCCGAATGGATTTTGCGAAGCGATCGGCCAAGGGCCGCGCCAGATAGGAAGCGAAGGAACGTTCCCCACGGCGGATCAACACTTCCGCATGCATGCCCGGCTGTAAGCGCAAGGCTTCGTGCTTCGCCAGTTCCTCAGGCGCGAAGCCGACCCGCGCGACAAAATACGGCATGCCGGTGCGTTGATCTGTCATGCGGTCCGGCGCGATGCGTTCGACCGATCCTTCCAGGATGGGCGTGGTGCGCGCCGCCGCATGGGAAAGCCGGATGGAAGCGGGCATGCCAATGCGCACCGTATCCACATCAACCGGCGTGATCTGCACTTCCACCACCAGCCTTTCTTCCTGTGGCACGATGGAGGCAACCTGAGACCCCGGGGCAATCACGCCGCCCCGGGTGGTATAGCGCAAATCCATCACCATGCCGGCTTCGGGCGCATCAATGGTCAGGCGCGTCAATTGGTCATTGGCGCTGATTTCACGTTCGCGGAGTTCCAAAAGCCGCCCCTGCAATTCGCGCAATTCCTTGGCGATTTCTTCCTGCCGGGCACGCAGCAATTGCGCGCGCTGCATTTCCGCTTCGCCCACCGCCTGCTGGGTGCGCGCGACATTTTCAATCGCCTCACCACGTTCACCGATCAGGCGGGCTTCTTCGCGTTGCAGGGCAAGCAATCGCGGCAGGCGTTCCAGGCCCATGCGCACCAGGCCTTCCACGCCAAGGATTTCCTGGCGCACCAAGGCAAGCTGGCGATCATTCGATTCAATGCGCACATTCAGCCCATCAATCTGCTTTTGCAATTGCAATGCGCGCTGGGTCAGGATTTCGATCTGCCCTTGCAATGCGGCGCGACGGGCGATGAATTCATCACCCTGTACGGCCATGATCTCGGCCACCTTCGGTTCGGCGCGGCGCGCGACAAGTTCGGGCGGAAAGGCTGGCGCGGGGGCTTCTTCCCGTTCCGCGGTCAATACCGCGATGCGGGCGCGCACGCGGTCTGTTTCATCCAGCACCACATTCAGCCCGGCGCGCACGCGCGTATCATCAAGCCGTATCAGCGGCTGGCCGGCGGCGACAATAACGCCGTCCCGTACCAGCACCTCGCCAACAATGCCGCCTTCCAGATGCTGCACATTGCGGCGATTGCCTTCCACCATCAGCGTGCCGGGGGCAACCACGGCACTGTCAATCATGGCAAAGGCGCCCCAGCCAAAAACGCCGCCCACACCAAACAGGATGGTGAAAAGCGCAAAACGCAAGGGCCGCCAGATCGGCACCTTTGACGCTTCGGCACCCAAATCAGGCTTGGCGTTGTTCCGGTCCATGGTCCTTGACCTCAACTCTTGGCCACTGCCGCAACAGGATGCGGCGGTTGGGCCGGGCGGGTCAGCCGGGGCAGAATCTCATCACGACGGCCAAAGGCTTCCACCGCCCCGGCCCGCAGCAACAATATCTTGTCAACAGCGGCCAGGATATTCGCGCGATGCGTGATGATGACCGTCGTGACACCCATTTCGCGCAAGCGCACCAACGCGGATGCCAAGGCCGCTTCGCCATCGCTATCCAGGTTTGAATTGGGTTCATCCAGCACAACCAGCTTCGGCCCACCATACAGCGCGCGCGCGAGGCCAATACGCTGGCGCTGCCCGGGCGAAAGCCCCCGCCCACCAGGGCCAAGGGGCGTATCATAGCCTTCCGGCAGATGCAGGATCAGGTCATGCAGCCCAGCATCCTTGGCGGCAGCAACGACCTTTTCCGAATCAACAGCACCCAGGCGCGCAATATTCTCGGCAACCGTGCCCTCAAACAGCTCCACATCCTGCGGCAGATAGCCAAGGTGCTGGCCTACCTGGTCGCGCGGCATGCGGGCGATATCGGCGCCATCCAGCCGCACCGCACCGGCGCGCGGCGGCCAAATCCCCAAAAGCGCGCGCGCCAAGCTGCTCTTGCCCGCCGCGCTCGGCCCGATCACAGCGAGGGATTCGCCCGGTTGCAGTGCAAAGTTGACACCGCGCAACACAATTGTCTCAGTCCCAGGGACGGCAAGCACCAGGTTTTCGACCGCCACGGCGCCCTGCGGTGCCGGCAGCTTCATCCCCTGTTTTTCCGCTGGTGCGGTGGCCAGAAACTCACATAGCCGCTTATGCGCCGCGCGCGCATTCATCGCCTGCTGCCACAGCGCCACAACCTGCATGCTGGGCGCCAGGGCGCGCGCCAGGATGAAGGTGGCGACAATCATGGCGCCCGGTGTGATGGCTTGTTCAATCACCAGCAGCGCACCCAGGCCGAGCGTCAAAACACCGGTCAGTGCCAATTGCAAAAACTTGATGACGGCAGCGAAACCGCCGGCGATCTGGCTGGCGTTTTGCTGCTGATTCAACATGCCCAGATGGCGATCCTGCCAGCGCTGCCAAACCCCCTGCCGCATGCCCATTGCCTCGGCAGTTTCGGCATTGCGGATGCTGGTCTCAACAAAGGCATAGGCCTGCACGTTTTGGTTGGAAGCTTCGGCCAGCTTCTTTGTGGACAGGAAGGCCTGGATCAAGGCGCTGCCAATGACAATGAAAACCGCGACGGTCCCAAAAAAGGCAAAGAACGGATGGACAATATACAAAATGACCAGAAACACCGGAATCCATGGCGCATCGAGCGTGGTCGTCAGGCCCGTTGTGGAAATGAATGACCTGACCTGTTCCAGATCACGCAGCGGCTGAACGCCCACCCGATCACTGCCCCGCAAGCTGCCCTGGACAAACAAGGCGTCGAACACGCGCGATGACAGGCGCCGGTCAATCAGCCGGCCAAGCCCAATCAGCGCAAAGCTGCGGCAGCCTTCCAACACGCCGTAAATCAGGATCAGAAACAGCGAAATCAGCGTCAATGCCAATAGGGTTGCTTCGCTTTGGCTTGCCAGGACGCGGTCATAGACCTGCATCATGTAAACCGAGCCGGTAAGCTGCAGCAGATTGACAACAAAGCCGACCGCGAAAAGCAGCGTAAGCGCGCCCTTCATTTCGCCCATAATGGCATAGACCGGCGAAGAGGAACCCTTGCGCGCCTTGGCGTTAACCGCTGCGATAGTCGGATTCATGTTTCGCCTTGATCCTGAACCTCGGGGGGAGGGTGCTGGGATGCAACGCCTCCTCGCTTATTTCCCTAACAGATACTATTAAAGTTTTGCACCTTCTCCAAGCAAGAAAAAGCCGCTGATGGGCGCGCAAAGCCCTGGGTCTCAAAATTTGTCGCATTCCGGCCACAGACGACATATAAGCAAAATCCGCGATTCGCAGTGATGGAACCGATGACCCGCTTCATTCGCCAGATACCGGAAGGCGACGACCGAGAACGCCTGATGTGCCCGGATTGCGGACATGTTGCCTATGAAAACCCGAAGGTTGTGGTGGGCAGCGTGATTTCGGAAGGGGATCACATCCTGATGTGCCGCCGCGCCATTGAACCCCGCTCCGGTTTTTGGACCATCCCAGCCGGCTATATGGAATTGGGCGAAACCGCCGAAGAAGGCGCGGCCCGCGAAGCCTGGGAAGAAGCACGGGTGCGCATCACGCTGGAAGGGGTGCTCGCGGTCTATTCCATCGCACGGATCGGCCAGGTGCAGGTTATTTTCCGCGCCCGTTTCGCCGAGCCTGGTTTTGCTGCGGGACCAGAAAGCCTTGAAGTCGCCCGCTTCCATTGGTCCGAGATTCCCTGGGACAACCTCGCCTTCCCCTCCGTCCATTGGGCGCTCAAGGCCTGGCGGGAATCAGCCCATGGCGCCTTGCCGGCCGCGGCACTCAATCCGGCGGAAGACAGGCGCGGCGTGCATCGCCTGCCGGTGGCTGGCTGATGCTCGGGCGCCGCGCGCTGCTCGCTGGGCTTTTGCTCACCTTCGGGGCGGGATCGGCCTTGGCGCAAGCTGCGCCGCAACCCTCGACGCCAGCGCGCCGCCCCGCACCATCACCGCTCCGCCAACGCCGTCAGGGCCAGAAAACCGTCACCGCGCCAGAACCGCCCGGCCGGCCAGCACCCATCCCCAATCGCGATATCGAAGCGCCGCGCGACCCGCATGATGCCCAGCGCGCCCGGCTCAGCCCAACCATGATAGACCCAGCCCCCGCGCAGCCGCATCTTGGCGGTTCAGGCTTTGCCTTGCAGGCGCAGGAAGACCGGCTGCTGACGAAACCCGTGCCAGGCGCGCGGTTGAGCGTACCGTTTTAGGACCCCTTGGCCTCATCCGGGCTTTGCAGCCTGAGCGCCAGCGCGTGTAACCCAGCCGCAAATTCACCCGCCAAAGCCTCATGCACCGCGCGGGACCGCGCCACGCGGTTCATGCCCGCAAACCCGGCCGAGACGATATGCACCGAATAATGCGTCTCCCCCCCTGGGCTGGCGCCGGCATGGCCGGCATGGCGGGCGCTGTCATCAGTAATTTCAAGCAAGGCGGGCTGGAAGCGCGTTTCCAGCGCTTGGCGAATGCGATCTGCACGTTGGGTCATGATGTGTTTTTCCGCGCTTGTGACTTTTTTGCCAAGCCCTGTTTTGCCTTGCGGCCCGGCGCCACCACCCCCATAAAGCCCTGATGTTCGCGCGCAAACGACGCAAGGCCTATGCCCCGGATGACGCAGCGCCCCCTGGGCGGCTTTGCGATGCGCCGGATTGCGCCGAAGCCGGGCAATATCGCGCGCCCCGTGATCGCTCACTGAAGGATTTCCATTGGTTCTGCCTGGACCATGTGCGCGCCTACAACAGTAGCTGGGATTTTTATAAGGGCATGGGCCCGGATGAGATCGAAGCCTGCCTGCGCGCCGATACATCCTGGCAGCGCCCCACCTGGCCGCTGGGGCGGATTGGCGGTTCCGGGCGCTTCGACCCCGAAATCCTGCGCGACCCGCTGGGCGTGCTGGGGGCGGAAGCCCCAAGCCAGCGCCGCAAACCCCCGGAAAGCGATACGCCCCCGGAACTCCGCGCCGCCTTGGACCTTCTGGGCCTGAAATGGCCGCTGGATTCGGTGGAATTGCGCGCCCGCTACAAGGATTTGGCCAAGCAGCATCACCCCGATGCCACCGGCGGCGACAAGCAGGCCGAGGAGCGTTTGAAGGATATCAACCGCGCCTATAGCCTGCTGCGCCACCGCCTGGCCAAACAACCGGTACCTGCCGGGTAGCCGGATCAGCATTACCAGCCTAAACTCCCCCTTTCCCAATGCATGGAACCTGATCAGCGATGAACAAAATCGCCCCTATTGCCGATATCAAACCGACCTCGGCGATTTCTGCCCCTGATACCACCGTCAAGGCGCGTGAGGCCTTTGGCGTGGATGTGGATATGGATGTGCCTGCCTTTTCGGTGCGCACGGAACATGTGCCGGAAATTGACACCAGCTACCGCTTCGACAAGGAAACGACGCTGGCGATCATCGCGGGCTTTGCCTTCAATCGCCGCGTGATGATCCAGGGCTATCACGGCACCGGGAAATCAACCCATATCGAACAGGTGGCGGCACGGCTGAACTGGCCTTGCATTCGCGTGAACCTTGATAGCCACATCAGCCGCATTGACCTGATCGGCAAGGACGCGATTGTGCTGAAGGATGGCCAGCAGGTCACGGAATTCCGCGAAGGCATTCTGCCCTGGGCTTTGCAACACCCCTGCGCTTTGGTGTTTGACGAATATGATGCCGGCCGCCCGGATGTGATGTTCGTCATCCAGCGCGTGCTGGAAGTGGAAGGCAAACTCACGCTGCTCGATCAAAGCCGCGTCATTCGCCCCAACCCCTATTTCCGGCTTTTCGCCACCGCGAATACCGTCGGGCTTGGCGATACCACCGGGCTTTATCACGGCACGCAGCAGATCAATCAGGGCCAGATGGACCGCTGGAACATCGTCGCCACCCTGAACTACCTGCCACACAAGCAGGAAACCGAAATCGTGCTGGCCAAGCTTGGCGCCGAAGGCGATGCCAAGATGAAGAAGCAGGTGGAAGCCATGGTGGCCTTGGCCGACCTGACGCGCGCGGGCTTCATCGCGGGCGATATCAGCACTGTCATGTCGCCACGGACCGTCATCACCTGGGCCGATAACGCCAAGATTTTCGGTGATGTCGGCTTCGCCTTCCGCCTTTCCTTCCTGAACAAGTGTGATGAGGCGGAACGCAGCACGGTGGCTGAATACTATCAGCGCTGCTTCAATGAGGAATTGCCCTCGGGCTCCATGCTCCGCAAGGCGGGCTGAACCCAGTAACGGCGGCGCCTGATCCGGGCGCCGCCATGCCATGCCAGAGAGAGTGATCATGAGCGGCAAGCAGGATCTGACCCGGCAGGAAGAATTCAAGCGCGCCACCGCAGGCGTGCTGCGCGCCATGGCGCATGCCGATGCGGAAGTGCAGGTGGCCTTCCAGCCTGGGCCTTCCGGTGTGGCCGGCAAGCGCGTGCGCCTGCCGCTGCCAACCCGCGCCTTGCCCGCCAATGAAATGGCGAAGCTCCGCGGCGCGGCGGATGCCGCTGCGCTCAAGCTCCGCCATCATGATGAAGCCTTGCACGCAACCCGCATCCCAACCCGGCGCGAAGCCAAGGAAGTGTTTGACGCTTTGGAACAGGTGCGCGTGGAAGCCGTTGGGTCGCGCCACATGGCCGGTGTGGCCGCCAATCTGCGCGCCAAGCTTGTCGAAGAATGCGAAGCCGAAGGCTATGACCGCATGACGCGGAAGGACCAGATGCCGCTGCCGGCAGCCTTGGGCCTGATTGCGCGTGAACGCCTGACCGGCGAAGCCGCGCCGGAAGCCGCGCATCGCGTGCTGGATTTGTGGCGCGACACCATCGGGGAAGATGCCGAACAGGCGCTCACCGAAATGGCGACCACCGCCGAAGACCAAGGCGCCTTCGCCCGCGCCGCGCGCAAGCTGCTGACCGCGCTCGACCTCGCCGAGGCCGAGATGGAAGCCGAGAGCGAACAGCAGGACGAAGAAGGCGAAGAAGGCGGCGAAAGCACGCCCCAGCAGGACCAATCCGGCGAAGGGCAGAGCCAATCCGAACAGGAAGATGAAATGCTCGGCGCCCAGCCCGAGCAGATGCAGGGCGAAGCATCCGAAGAAGA
>JBIIIE010000107.1:0-8775 GCA_044235135.1 Roseomonas sp.
TGGCAGCCGATGCACCACCACCGCATCCAGCCCAACACCCACCATTTGAATAAAGAGCCGATCGGGTGCATTGCCCCGCTTCAATAGCCCGGGATAGACGCAGGTGCTTCGGCCAAGCAGCAAGGCACGCGCGGCTTCCTTCGGGTTCAAGGGCACGGCCAATTCCAGGGCAAAGACATTCGCCGTCCCGAGCGGCAGAAGCCCCAGAAGCGCTGAACTGCCTTCCAACCCAGCGGCAACTTCAGCAATGGTTCCATCACCACCCGCGGCGACCACTATTCGGTCCTTATGCGCGGCCAAGCGGGCGAGCCTTTCAGCGTCACCCGGCGCGCTCGTTTCCAGCAATTCGAATTTCACCCCAAGCCCAAACAGCACATCCAAGGCGGCATAGAGCCTTGCGCGCTTACGCGCGCCCGCTGCTGGGTTGAAAATGATGCATAGATTCGGCGTCATGAATCACAAGTAAATCACGCAAACATTTCAAATGCGTGATGGTCGCAAGAATGTCATATGACACTTCATCACGCTCAAGAAATGTCATGTAAGCTTCATCCCGTGATTCCAATAATTTGGCTAGCCGACCTTCAGGAGAAACGCGAAGTCCTAGCGCCGATTCGCTGCGGTGCGGGGATTCGCTACAGGAGCGCAGCCAATGCCCCTCGCCTCAACGCCGCAAGCTTTCCGGACGATTTTTCTTTCTGATATTCATCTTGGCTTGCGAAGCTGTCGCAGTGATTCACTCGTTGATTTCCTGCATCAGGTTCAATGTGAAAAGCTCTATCTGGTGGGCGATATCATTGATGGCTGGCGGCTACGCCGGTCCTGGTATTGGGATTCCTATCATGATGAGGTCATTCGCCTGATCTTGCGCATGGCACGCCATGGGACCGAGGTTATCTATATCCCTGGTAATCACGATGAACTCTTTCGCGATTGGCTCGGGCTTGAAGTCGCGGGCGTGAAGCTTGCGCGAGAGGCGGAACATGTCTCAGCCGATGGGCGCCGCTTCCTTGTCATCCATGGTGATGAGTTTGATGGTGTCATCCGTTATGCCAAATTCCTCGCCCATTTGGGCGATTGGGCCTATGATTCGGCGCTCTTGGTGAACAGGTGGTTCAATTTCCTGCGCCGCCGGCTGGGCTATCCCTATTGGTCGCTCTCGCAATGGTTGAAGCGACAAGTCAAGGAAGCGGTCAAGGCGATTGACCGGTTTGAGACAGCGCTCGCCCATGAAGCGCAATCACGCGGGATGGATGGCGTCATTTGCGGCCATATTCACCACGCCGAAATGCGCATGATCCACGGCATTCTCTACATGAATGACGGTGACTGGGTGGAAAGCTGCACGGCGCTGGTCGAACACCAGGATGGGCGCTTCGAATTGCTGGACTGGTCGCGCCGTGCCGCCGCCATGAGCCGAAAGCCGCTGCCGGCGCCGGCGCCCGATCTTGTCCACCAAATCCTGCCAAGCTTGCGTTGAACCCATGCGTATTCTGATTGTCAGCGATGCCTGGTTTCCCCAGGTCAATGGCGTGGTGCGCACCCTTTCCGTGGTGGCCGAAAAGCTGACCGCGATGGGCGATACGGTTGAGGTGATCGGGCCGGATCGCTTCAGAAATCTGCCCATGCCTGGCTATGCTGAAATCCGCCTGGCCATCGCGCCCAAGCGACGCTTGGCCCAGCTTGTCGCCGATTTCGCGCCCGAGATCATCCATATCGCAACCGAAGGCCCGCTTGGCTGGGCCATGCGTGGACTTTGCCGCCGCAACAAATGGCCCTTCACCACGGCATTCCACACGCGTTTTCCGGAATATCTGGAGGCACGCACGCGCATTCCGGCCGATTGGTCCTGGCGCATGATGCGGCGCTTTCATGAAGCGGGTGATGGTACCTTTGCGGCCACAGCTTCGCTCAGACAGGAACTCGCGAAACGCGGCTTCACGAAAATTCGCGCATGGACGCGCGGCGTTGATCTCGAGAGATTCAATCCGGCATCACGCGATGAATGGCCTGGCTTGCCGCGCCCTGTCTTTCTCTATGCCGGTCGGGTGGCGATTGAAAAGAATATAGAAGCCTTCCTGACGCTCGATCTGCCTGGCAGTAAGGTTGTTGTGGGTGATGGTCCCGCCTTGCCTGCCCTGCGACAGAAATTCCCCGACGTAACCTTTACCGGCTACCGCGAGAATGGCGCACTGGCGCGTTCCTATGCGGGGGCGGATGTTTTCGTCTTTCCATCCCGCACCGATACTTTCGGCCTGGTGCTGCTTGAAGCCTTGGCAGCAGGAACGCCTGTCGCCGCCTTTCCGGTGACGGGCCCGATTGATGTCATCACCGATGAACGGGTCGGCGCCTTGGATGAGGATTTGCGTGCCGCTTGCCTCAAGGCGCTCAACTGCGACCGCAGCTTGGCCCGACGCCATGCGGAAGCCTGGTCATGGGATGCCTGCGTGGCGCAATTCAGGGCCGCCCTGGTGCCGATCAAATAGCACCCCCGTTGTCACTATTCTTTCATCTCTTCGTCACGCAGTCATCATACGGATGATTGAAAGGTCAAAGGCATATCGCGGAGGTTCCCCCATGCTTTCTCGTCGCGCAACCCTTATACTTCCCGGATTGGCGCTGCTGAGCGCAAAGGCAAAGGCGCAGTCTGATTGGCGCCAGCAGATCCCTGAAGTCCGCTATGGCATGATCTCGGTCGAGAATGAGCGCGATGCGATTGCACGGCTGCAAGGTCTGCAAGCCTTCATGGCGCGCGAATTGCGCACTACCTTTCGCGTCTTTCGCGGGTCTGACTACGCCGCCGTGGTTGAAGCAATGCGCGCCGGTCATTCGGAACTGGCCTATCTTGGCCCCGCATCCTATGGTCTCGCGCGCCGGGTGATGGGTGAGCGCGTGGCCCCGATTTTCCGCTTCATTGATAATCAGGGCATGGAAGGCTATCACAGTGCCATGATCGTAAAGGCGGATAGTCCGATCCGCCAACTGGAAGACATGCGCGGCAAGACGCTTGGCTTCAGTGATCCCAACAGCACATCGGGCTTCCAGGTGCCAGGCTGGTTCCTGCGTCGCCAGGGCATGGATCCAGCCAGCTTTTTCGCAAAAACTGGTTTTACCGGCAGCCATGAGCAAGGCGTAATGGCCGTCATCAATGGCACTTTTGATGCGGCTGTTTTGGCCTATTCAAATGAACGTCGAAATACCTTCCAGCGCATGGTGGAAAAGGGCATGATCCCGGATGGCGCGGTGCGCGTTATCTGGAAATCCCCACTCATTCCGAATTCACCCATTGTCTTACGCATGGATCTTCCTGAGACCTTCCGGCGTGAGGTGATTGCCGCCTTCGTGGCCCTGCCCGAACGCGACCCGCAGGCCTTCCGCGAGATGTCTTCCGGCGCACGCGGCTTGGCGCCGGCGAAGCATGAAGACTACCTCGACATCATGGCGATACTTGAAGAAAACGCCGCACGCCGCCGGGAAAGGCGTTCCTGATTTCTTCCCCGGCAATCATCGCGGCGGAGGGCCGCTGGCGCGCAGCACGGGCTATTCGCCAGCGGAATTGGTTTCTTGGGGCAATACTCCTCGGCCTTGCCGTCACACTCTCCGCCTGGCTTGGTGAGGTCAGTATCCCGCGGCTGTTGCGCGGCCTTCCGCTTGCGGGGGATTATATCGCGGGTACCATACCACGCCTTCGGTTTGATCATTTCTTTGCCGATCTTGCCTATTGGATGTGGGGCTTTACGGATTGGGTGCTGCTGCTCGCGGATACCTTGCTGATTGCCTATGTCGGCACGGTATTGGGCGGTGTGGTTGCGCTGCTGCTTTCGTTCCCGGCCGCCGCGACCCTGGCGCCGCCCTGGGTGGTTTCCATCATTCGTCGCGTTTTGGAATTCATGCGCACTGTGCCGACCTTGGTGTTGGCCTTGATCTTTGTCTATGCCTTCGGTCTTGGCGCCTTTGCCGGCATGCTTGCCATTGCCGTCCATTCTGCCGGCGCGCTTGGGAAGCTATTTGCCGAAGAACATGAAAACGCTTCCCTTGCGCAGATGGAAGCGGTGCGCGCGGCTGGCGGTTCATGGCCGGCGCAAATGCGCTTTGGAATCTTTCCGCAATCCCTGCCCGGCGTCTTGAGTTACGGCTTGCTCCGCTTCGAAATCAATGTCCGTGAAGCGAGTGTGCTTGGCATTGTCGGCGCCGGTGGCATTGGGGAGGAGCTTTACCTCGCGGTGCGCCAGTTTGAGTATCAGGATATTTCCGCGATCCTCGTGCTGATCCTGGTGACGGTGGCGGCGATAGATTTGCTCTGCGGGCAGTTGCGTCGCCGCGTTTTGGGTGGGGCGGCGTGATGAAATCCCGCCTTGCGACGCCGCTTATGTTTGGCTTGCTGCTGTTGCTGCTGATTGCCGGCTTGTGGCGCATGGATGCCTCGCCCGAGCGCATCATCAACGGCCTCACGAAACTGGGATGGCTGGTCGCGTTGATGTGGCCGCCCTCTGCCGGGGGCGTGCTGCCGGAACTGCTGATGAGTTTGCTGGAAAGCCTGGCCATGGCATTCCTGGGCACCGTGCTTGCCGTAGTGGTGGCGCTGCCACTCGCCTTGCTCGGCGCCGGGAATGTCATCGGCAATGTGTTGCTGCGATTTTCCGTGCGCCGCCTTTATGATGGGTTGCGCGGCATAGATACGCTGATCTGGGCACTGATTTTTGTCGCTGCCGTGGGCATGGGGCCGTTTGCGGGCATCCTTGCCTTGGCTGTGCCCGATATCGGCACATTGTCAAAGCTGTTCAGTGAGGCACTGGAATCCGCCGACCGGCGGCAAGTGGAAGCCGTGCGTGCTGCGGGGGCCAATCGCGTATTGGCGGTGCGGCTTGGCTTGATCCCGCAAGTGGCACCCGTGATGCTGTCCCAAATACTCTATACACTTGAATCCAATGCGCGGTCTTCGACAGTGCTTGGAATTGTGGGTGCCGGTGGGATTGGCCTCGCCTTGGCAGATCGCATCCGCATCAATAATTGGGATGAAGTTGCCTTTATTGTGTTGCTTATTTTGGCCATGGTGGCGGCGATTGATTTCGTGAGCCGCAGGCTACGTCTCAAGATCATCCGCGCACATTGAACGCCGCGTCAGCGCCGCCAGGCTGAGGTGAAGCGGATGAATACCCTGCTTGCAACGATTTCTGACAGCTTCGCCGTGAGCGATATCGCGAGGATAACGCAGGCCATCGCCGCCGCAGCGCTTACCTGACCGGCTTCATCCATATGCACAACGGCGATCGAAGCCGGTTTGGTGTCGGGACCATAAAGGAAGATCAAGGCGCTCACCGTCGTCATGGCGCTGACGAAAAGGAAGACCAGAATTTCAAGAATGGCGGGCAGGCAGATCGGCAAGGTCACGCGGCCAAAGGTGCGCCAGATCGGCACATGCAGGCTGGCGCTGGCAGCCTCAAACTCCGGATCAAGCTGCCTGATCGCTGTTACCGCCGTCAAATGCCCGACCGTGTGGAAATGCACGATAGAATTGAGCACAAGGATCGCGAGCGTGCCGTAAATGATCTCAAGCGGATTGGCCGGGTGATTGAAGAAAATGATATAGGCAAGACCAAGCACCAGCCCCGGCACTGCAAGCGGCACGGTGGTGAGAAACCGGAGCGGCCCGGCCAAAAAGCTGCGCGCAGGACCGCGTTCCAGGCTATAGGCAATGACGAATATCAGCGCCGCGCCGATAAAGGCCGTGATCAGGCTGAGCTTCACTGAAAGCCAAACGGATTGCCAGCCAGCCGTATCAAACCGCGTGAAGTCATAATTATCCAGCGTAAGAGACAGATTATAAGGCCAGAACCGGATGAAGGAACCCCAGACCGAGACGGTAACAATCACCAGCAAAGCGCAGGCCACAAGCAGGCAGATCAGCAAGGCCGGAATGTCGCGCCAGCGGCGTGGCTTTGGACGATAGGCAACGGCGCGGCCCGACATGGTCGCACTTCTTTTGCCATGCGCCCAGCGATCCAGCAGAAAGGCAAGAATCGCCGGCAGCAACAGCACCAGGCCAACCACGGCGCCCATGTTCAAATCCTGCCGCCCCACCACCTGCTTATAGACATCAGTGGCAAGCACATTGAACTGCCCGCCAATCACCTTCGGAATCCCGAAATCTGTCACCACCAGGGTGAAGACCACAACGCTTGCCGAAACCAGGCCATACATGGCGCCGGGCAGTGTCACGGTCATGAAAATGCGAAGGCGGGAGGCTTTCAGCGCCTCGGCCGCTTCATACAAACGACCATCGGCGGTGGAAAGCGCGACAGAAAGGATAATGGCCGCCGCAGGGAAGCAATAGAAAATTTGTGCGCCGATAATGCCCCAGGGCCCGTAAATACTGCCGCCACCCATGAGGCCACGCAGCATGCCTTGATTGCCAAACAGATAGATCAGCGACAGGGCCGGCAGCAGCGATGGCGCAAGGATCGGCAGCAACATGATGGCGCGGAAAACCCATTTTCCGGGCATGCAGCTTCGCGTCAGACCATAGGCATAAGCGAAGGCGAGTGGGATCACCACACATGTCGTGACCACGGCAGTCCAAACCGAATTCCAGGCCGACTGAACCAGGCTTGGCGTGGTGACATAAGTCGCAAAATTGCGCAGCCCGACAAAGCTGCCCTGCTGGTCTTCAAAAGCGCGCACCAAAAGGCTGGTTAAGGGTAGCGCCAGTGCCAAGAGCAGGAACGTAAAGCCAAGGCCTTGTATGATCCGCAGCAAGGTTTCATCCGGCGATGTCTTGGGCCGGATGATCGGCAATGCCTGCACGGAGGGCTTAGTGCTGCGCACGGAAAATCAAAAGCCGATCAGGGCGAAAACGCGTGAGCAATTCAGCACCAGGGATGGCCTTCAGCTCCACCACACGCACCGGTGGCACATCGGCTTCAAAGCGGAGCCCATGCGCTTCAAGCGCGATGCGGCAAATCGGCCCCAGAAACTCAATGCCTGTGACTTTCGCAGGAAAGCCACCCGTCACCTGCTGGCCGATGGCATGCAGCTCGACATCCTCGGGCCGGATGAAGACCTCAACTTCCTCACCATAGAGCAAGTTACGCGCCGCATCCGCCGGCATAACCAGATCCTTGAAGACAATATACCCGACGGGCGTGTGAACCTTCGCGGTGAAATGCGCCGAGCGGCCGATGAAGCCCGCGACAAAAGGTGACGCGGGCTGCGCATAGACTTCTTCCGGCGTCCCCACCTGCTCAATGCGCCCCTGGGACATCACAACAATACGATCGGAAACGCTCAGCGCCTCTTCCTGGTCATGCGTCACCAGGATGGTGGTCACGCCAAGCCTTTGTTGCAGGGAACGGATTTCCTGCCGCAGATGCAACCGCACAATGGCATCAAGCGCGGAAAGCGGTTCATCGAGCAAAAGAAGCCCGGGTTCTGCGGCCAGGGCGCGTGCGAGGGCGACGCGCTGCTGCTGACCGCCCGAAAGCTGGGCCGGGTATTTGGCGATTTGATCCGAAAGCCCAACCAGATGCAGCAATTCGTCAACGCGCTGCTGCCTGCGGGCCTTGGGCCAGGCCGCGCCACGCAGCCCATAGCCGACATTCTCGGCAATACTGAGATTTGGAAAAAGCGCGTAGGATTGGAAAACAATGCCGAAATCACGCTCTGCCGGCGGCAGCGCCGTGATATCACGCCCCGCCTGAATGATGCGCCCGACAGTCGGCGGATCAAGCCCGGCAATGGCACGGAGCAAGGTGGTCTTGCCGCAGCCCGATGGCCCAAGGAAGGAGACCAATTCGCCCGATGGAATATTCAGGCTTACGCGTTCGAGTGCAACGAAATTACCGAATTGCTTGCCGACATCCCTGATCACCAGAAAGGGATCGCCGATGCCGGAAAACCCCCCGGCATCGGCGCCCAGACCATGATCAAGGGCTGCACCCATCAGGTTCAACGCGGCGCAGATTTGCCGTCGTAACGGCGCTGCCATTCCGCAAGCAGCCTATCGCGGGCCAAGGCGATTTCAGCAAAATTCGCGTTCACAAGACGCTGCGCGAATTCCGCCGGATAGCCACGCACCGTCGGTTCAACACCAGGCAGGGCCAGCAGGGCGTAGTAGCGGCCATAGAGCTCAGCGGCAGTGCGGGAGACGGTGAAATCCGCAAGGCGCTTCGCGGCTTCCAGGTTGCGTGTGCCGCGCATGATTGCCGTGGCTTCAAGGTCGAAGCCAACGCCATCGGTCGGCACAATGATGTCAATCGGTGCGCCTTGGTTCTTCAGCGCGACAGAGCGCATATCGAAGGAAAGGCCCACACCGAATTCACCGCGCGCAGCATTGTTGCAGGGCGCGCTGCCTGAATGGGTGTATTGCTGAATATTTTCATGCAGACGGTTCATGAATTCCCAGGCGCCCTGTTCACCCTTATTGGCGATCCAGCCAACCATGGTGAGAAAACCAGTGCCGGAGGAATTTGGGTTCGGCATGACAATCTGGCCACGGAAGCGCGGGTCCAGCAGGTCTTGCCAGGTGGCCGGGCGTGGCAGATTGCGCTGCTGCGCCACCACCGTATTGAAGCAGATGGCAGAGACAAAGGCATCCATGCCGGTCCAGGTCATGGGGCTGCGAGCGCTCCGCATATTGGGGCGCAGCGCCTCGGCACCACGGGGGGTATAGGGTTCCAGCATATCCTGCGCTTCCATCTGCAGTAGGGAGAAGACGGAAAGCCCCCACACCATATCCGCGCGCGGATTGGCCTTTTCGGCAATCAGGCGCGCGGTGAT
>JBIIIE010000108.1:0-8729 GCA_044235135.1 Roseomonas sp.
CACAAGCCGCTTCGATCCCGCATCATTGCAGGCACAAAGCGAATAGATATCGCCTTCCAATTCCACCGGCGTGCGCGACCCCGCGCGGATGAAATCGAAGAATGTCTCATTCGGTGCGCCGGCATCAAAGCATTTGACGATGGGGATATAGAGCCCTTCTTCAAAAACGCTGCGCCCTTCAGGCCCCATGCCAAGCCCGCCAATGTCAATGATATGCGCGGTATTGGCGAAAAGCCCGACAATCTTGCCGCCGCGAAAGGCGGGCGAGACAACCGTCAGGTCATGCAAATGCCCGGTCGCAAGCCAGGGATCATTGGTGATGTAGTGATCGCCGGGCTTCATGCTGGCAGCAGGGAATTTCGCCAGGAAATGGCCAACCGATTCCGCCATGGAATTCACATGGCCCGGCGTGCCCGTCACGGCCTGGGCCAGCATGCGCCCTTGCAGATCAAAGACGCCGGCGGAAAGATCGCCCGCTTCGCGCACCGTGGTGCTGAAGGCGGTGCGGATCATGGTCTGCGCCTGTTCCTCGACCACGGCAATCAGGCGGTTCCATTGGATCTGGCGTTGGATTGTCGCCAGCGCGCCGGTTTCCTTCATTATGCAGCCTCCTGCGTCAGATCGAGATACCCAAGCCCATCCATGCGGCACACCCAGCCGGGGCCGATCAAGGTGCTGGTTTCAGCCTCCGCAATAATGGCGGGGCCTTTCACGGTGGCGCCGGGCAGCATCGCATCGCGATCATAGACCTGCCATTCGGAAACCTCGCCGGTTGCGGTATCGCGCACCATTTGCACGCGCACGGGCTTTGGTGCGGGCGCATCCGCCACCGCCGTAGCCGGTTCAACATGCGCTTCAACGGTGCGCACCGTGACGGCGAAGGAGAGGATTTCCACATCAGAACCCGGCACAGGGCGATCATAGAAGCGGCTATATTCCGCATCATACAGCGCGCGAATCTCGCGCACATCCTGCTCGGTCAGTGCGCGGGGTGGAATGGGCACTGCAATCTCATGCCCCTGCCCGACATAGCGCATATAGGCGATGCGCGTTTCTTCAATCGGCGCGCCAAAAGCGCCCTCCGCCACCACGCCGGTCGCTTCCTGCGACATGGAAGCCAGCAGGCTATTCACCGCGGCGATGTCGAAGCTGCCGAAGCGCTGATAGAGCGATTTCACCACCTCATAAGCCACCGGCGCGCGGAGGAAGCCAATGGCGCTGCCCACACCGGCGCCGGATGGCACCAGCATGCGCTTCACGCCGATTTTCTCTGCCACGCGATAGCCATGGACGGGGCCGCCGCCGCCAAAGGCAATCACCACGCGGCCCTCGTAATTCTTCGCACTTTCAATGGCATGCACGCGCGCGGCATTGGCCATATTCTCATCCACCATTTCCACCACGCCGAGTGCCGCCATATCAGCGGAAAGTGCAAGCTTGCCGCCAACATGTTCGGCCAGCGCATCGCGCGATTTATCCGGATACAAACGCAGCGCACCGCCGGCGAAAAGCTCAGGATCGTAGCGGCCAAGGGCAAGATTGGCGTCCGTGACGGCAGGGTGCGTGCCGCCGCGCCCATAACAGGCGGGGCCAGGATCAGCGCCCGCACTTTCAGGGCCCACCTGAATGCGCCCCATGCTATCCACCTGCGCGATGGAACCACCACCCGCGCCAATTTCCACCATTTCGATCACGGGAATGCGCAAAGGCAGGCCAGAACCCTTTTTGAAGCGCCCAACGCGCGCGACTTCAAAGGTGCGCGACGCCTGCGGGCGGAAATCATCAATCAGGCAAACCTTGGCCGTCGTGCCGCCCATATCGAAGGACAGCACCTTATCGAAGCCACGCTGCCGCGCGACAAAGGCGGAGAAGATCGCGCCCCCCGCCGGCCCGCTCTCCACCAGGCGGATTGGAAAACGCGCCGCCGTGTCAATCGTGGTGAGACCACCACCCGAAAGCATCAGATAAAGCGGGCAAGCCAGCCCCGCTTCACGCAGCCCCAATTCCAATTGCTTCAGGTAGCGCGCCATCAAGGGCTGCACATAGGCATTGGCAACCGTGGTCGAAAAACGCTCCCATTCGCGCATTTCAGGCGAGACTTCGGAAGACAGCGAGATGGGCAATTCCGGCCACATGTCCCGCACAATCTCTGCCGCGCGGCGTTCATGCGTTGGGTTCACAAAGCCATGGATGAAACCAATCGCCAGGCTTTCAATGCCCTCAGCGCGCAGGAAGGGCACATGCGCGCGCACCGCAGCCTCATCCAAGGCCAGCAGCACCTTACCGGTATTATCCAGGCGTTCCGGCACCGGCAGGCGCCAGCGGCGCGGCACCAGGGGCTTCGGCAATTCGATGTTCAGATCATACTGATCGTAACGCGCTTCATTGGCGAGCGCGAGGACATCACGAAAACCTTCCGTAGTGATCAGCGCGGTTTTCGCCCCCTTGCGTTCAATCACCGCATTGGTGGCAAGCGTGGTGCCATGGATCACCAGCGCCAGGTCAGCCGGCTTCATCCCCGCCTTGGCAAGCACCTGCTGCACCCCTTCCAATACGCCCTTTTCCGGCGCGGCTGGGGTGGTCAGCACCTTGGCGGTCCAGCGCTGGCCATCCTTTTCAATGGCAAGATCCGTGAAGGTGCCGCCAATATCAACGGCAAGACGCGCATTCTTATGTGCTGATGTGCTCATTGCCCCATCTCCGCCGCCCAACGGGTCACCACGGCGCAAGCGGCCGCAAAATCTTCCATGCGCATGTCTTCCTTCGGATTATGACTGCCATTCTGATTGCGAACAAAAAGCATCGCCGCCGGCACGCCCGCTTCGGCAAAGGCCGCCGCATCATGCCCCGCGCCCGATGCCATGTGCCGATAGGAAATACCGAGCGCCTTCGCCGCGCTTTCCAACCCTGCCCGCACACCCTGATCCATCGGCGCTGAAATGCTGCCGGTTTCCGGGCCAAGATCGAACCGCACACCGCGCCGCGCCTCGATTTCCGCAATGATGCGCCCCATGGCGGCGAAAAGCAGATCGCGCGATGCGGGATCAACACTGCGCACATCAAGCTGAAACCGAGCCTCGCCGGCGATTTTCGTAAAGCCCGCTTCTTCCGTGGTTGCCATGGTGCAGAAGGTGCACACCATGGCGTGGCCCAGAGCTTCCAGCCGGCACCATTCCTCATCCAGCCGATGCACCAACTCCGCCAGGGCCACGGCGGCATCGCGCCGATAGCGCCGCGCCGTCGCGCCCGAATGATTGTATTCGCCAAGTACGCGCGCGGCGCGGAGCCGCCGCGAACCGGGGATGCCGGTCACAATGCCAATCGGCAGGCCTTCGGAATCAAGGCTCGGCCCCTGTTCGATATGCACTTCCAAAAAAGCGGCGGTGTTTTCCGGGCCGAGCAAATGTTCACCGCGCGCCACCGCATCAGGATCAAAACCTTCTTCGCGCATATGTTCGGCCAAAGTCCTGCCGCTATCCGTGCGCTTCACCTGCAAGATTTCCGGCGCCAGCAACCCAAGCGCGGCCTTGCTGCCGGGGTAGGAAGTAGGGAACCACTGTCCCGCTTCCTCGGCACGAATGGCCATCACCGTCATGTCGCGCGCGGGCTGAAACCCGGCGCGCTTCATCCCGGCCACCGCCGCCAACCCCGCCAAAACCCCGGCGGCGCCATCGAAATTGCCGCCCTCACGCACCGAATCCAAATGGCTGCCCATGATGATCCGCTTGGCGGCGCGATCAGCCCCGGGCAGGGTCATATACAGATTGCCCGCGACATCATTGCGGCATTCCAGGCCAAGTTCTTCCGCAGCCTGGCGCACCAATTCATGCGCGATGCGCTCTCCGCGCCCATAGGCTTCGCGCGTGACACCTTCGCCATCGCGCGTCGCTTCCCGCAGCGCGTCAAACAACCGCGCGGCGAGGGCCATATCAGGATTCAGGTTGGGCAGCATGGCGGGCGCTTACAACATGCTCCGCACGCGTCCGCCATCCACGCGGATCATGGAAGCGGTGATATAGCCGCCGGTCTCACCCGCCAGGAAAGCACCCATCGGCCCATATTCAGCCGGCATGCCAATGCGGCCTGCGGGGATTTCTTTGGCGGTCTGGGCCAGGATTTCATCCTCGGTCACGCCCAATTGCTTCGCGCGAATGGCCGTATTGGTGGTGATACGATCAGTCAGAATGCTGCCCGGCGCCAGCACATTCATGGTCACGCCATCGGCGGCCACTTCAGCGGCGAGCGTCTTCAACCAACCCCAGATCGAAGCGCGCAGCGTATTGGAAAGTGCCAAGGTCGGGATCGGGTGCTGCATCCCCGTGCTGCCCACCACAATCACGCGGCCCCATTTTTGTGCGCGCATCGCCGGCATCAGGCGGTTGGTGATGCGAATGGGGGAGACCACGATATTCTGAAACCACTTGACCAGATCTTCTTCCTTCATCTGGGAAGCGGTGCACACCGGCGGGCCACCATGGTTCAGCACCAGGATATCCACGCCCCCCATGGCCGCGACCGCGGCATCGGCGAGCTTATCCATCTCAGCGCCTGAGGAAACATCCGCCTGAATGCCATAGGCCGCCTGAGCGCCCAGCGCCTTCAACTCCGCCGCAACCTTATCGAGACTCGCCTGTTCGCGCCCGCTCACCGTGACAATGGCGCCCTCAGCCGCGATGGCATCCGCAATGGACCGCCCGAGGCCCTTGGAACCGCCCATCACCAAGGCCCGCTTGCCCTTCAAACCCAAATCCATGACCCGTTTCTCCACGAAAGAATGATGCCCCGACCCTGCCCCCTCACCCGCCCTCTGGCAAGACGGGCCAAGCCGGGCCATGGTGCGGCCCGTCTAAACCAGCGGAGCAGTAACCCCCCATGGCCAAGCCAGTCATTCTCGTCACCCGGAAATTGCCCGAGGCCATTGAGGCGCGGCTCACCGACGTTTTCGACGCCAGGCTGAACCCCGAGGACGCGTTATGGGGCCGAGACGCCGCAGAAATCGCCGCCCGCGCCAAGGCCAGCGGGGCCGATGGCATCCTCTGCGCCGCCGGGGATGCGATGAACGCCGCCGCCATCAATGCTTTGCCGGAAAGCGTAAAGGTGATCGCGACCTTCAGCGTGGGCTTTGACCATGTTGCCATTGATGCCGCCCGCGCGCGCGGCATTGCTGTCACCAATACGCCGGAGGTGCTGTCCTTCGCCACCGCCGAATGCGCCTTCACCCTGATGCTGATGGCCGCCCGCCGCGCCGGCGAGGGTGAACGCATGGTCCGCGCGGGAAAATGGGAGGGCTGGGCGCCAACACAACTCATGGGTGTGACGCTGCAAGGGAAGAAGCTTGGCGTGCTGGGCTTTGGCCGCATTGGCCGCGAATTGGCCGCCATGGCGCGCGGCATGCAAATGGAAATCCATTACCGCGACATGCAGCGCCTGCCGGCGGAGATTGAACAGGGTGCGATTTTCCACGAAACCGATGCGGGTTTCCTGGGCACCATTGATGTGCTTTCCATGCATGTGCCGGGCGGTGATGGCACGCGCAAATGGCTGAATGCCGAACGCCTTTCGCAGATGAAAAAGGGCGCCATTGTCATCAATTCCGGGCGCGGGCCTTCCGTGGATGATGAAGCGCTGATCGCCGCGCTGAAATCCGGCCATATCCGCGCCGCCGGCTTGGATGTTTATGATGGCGAACCCCGCGTAAACCCCGGCTATATGGCGCTTGAGAATGTGGCACTGCTGCCGCATCTTGGTTCCGCCACGATTGAAACGCGCCACGCCATGGGCATGCGCTGCATTGAAAACCTCTCCGCCGTGCTGATCCAGGGCATTTCGCCCCCGCATCGCGTGGTTTGACTTTTCGCTCTCAACACCAAGGAAGCTTCCGATGAATTTCGATTTTGCCAAGATCCCCTTCGAACAGGCCTATAAGCTTGTGGTGTCCACCGTGGTGCCGCGCCCGGTCGCCTGGGTGGTGACGAAGGACAAGGATGGCGTGGTGAATGCCGCGCCCTATTCCTTCTTCAATGCCTTTTCCGACAATCCCGTGGTGGTGGGCTTTGGCTGCGGGCCGCGCGCGCCAGGTGCGCTCAAGGATACGGTCGCGAATATCGAAGCCACCGGGCAATTCGTGGTGAATATGGTCTCGGCTGATTTGGCGGAGAAAATGAACATCACCGCAGTGGATTTCCCCCCAGGCGTCAGCGAAATCACCGAAGCGGGGCTTTCCACCGCGCCTTCCACCAAGGTTGCCGTGCCACGCATTGCCGAAAGCCCGGTCGCTTTGGAATGTGAGATTTTCCAATTCGTGCCCGCGGGGCGGCATATCATTGTGCTCGGCAAGGTGGTTGGCATGTATGTGCAGGATGATTGCGTGATGGACCCGGCCAAATACTATATTGATACGCCGAAGCTTGGCCTGGTTGGCCGCATGCATGGGCGCGGCTGGTATGCGCGCACCACGGACCGGATCGAAATCCCGCGCATTGATCTGGATGAATGGGAAGCGCGCAAGAAGAAGGGCTGAGCGGTCGCATCGCGCCGGAGTAAGGCAGAAATGATCACACGCCGCTTGGGATTGGCCCTGCCTTTCCTGTCCTTGACTGCGCCTTCCCTGGCACAAACGCCCGCCTGGCCATCACGCCCGATCAGGCTGATTGTCCCCTTCGCGCCCGGCGGCACCACTGATGTTGTCGGGCGGCTGGCTGCGGAGAAACTAGGCCCCAGGCTTGGTCAAACCATGCTGGTCGAAAATCGCCCCGGCGCGGGCGCCACGCTTGGCGCACAATTGGTCGCGCGCGCAGAAGCGGATGGGCATACGCTGCTGGTATCATCTTCCACCTCACATGGCGTATCCCCCGCAATCTATCCCAATATCGGCTATGATCCGATGGCGGATTTTGCGCATATCGCGCTGCTGTCGCGCACGCCGCCCGCCCTGCTGGTCACGCGCAACCATCCTGCCCGCAATATCCAGGAATATCTCGAAATAGGGCGGCGAGAGCGTGAACTGACTCTTGCCGTGGCAGCCATTGGCACATCATCCCATCTGGCTGGCGTGCGGCTTGGTCAGGCGCTGGGCGTTGAGGTGCGATCGGTCGTTTATCGTGGTGTTGGCCCGGCACTGACGGATGTGATTGCCGGCATTGTGCCGGGTATCATTGATAGCCTTCCTTCCGCTGTTGGGCACATGCGCAGCGGGTCGCTTCGCGCCTTGGCGCTGCTCGCTGAAACCCGCTCACCACTTTTTCCGGATTTGCCCACCATGCGCGAATCCGGGCTTGATGTGGTCTCAGCAGCCTGGTTCGGCATTTCCGCGCCCGCCGCAACACCTCAGCCCATCCTTGCGCGGCTCACGCGCGAAACCCAGTCCATGCTGGCAGAACCCGAAACGCGTGCCAGACTTGCGGAATTGGGCGGCGCGCCCCCACCATGGAGCCCGGCGGAATATACCGCCTTCATCAAAAGCGAATTGGAAGCGCTGGGCGCGCTGGCGCGCGCGGCGGGCATCAAACCGCAATAACATTACCTCTCCAACCGCTTGCGCTTCTGCGCCAATGCGGCAGGATGCGAGATGGAGGGGAAGGCGCCATGATCAATCGTCGCACACTCGCATTGGCGGGCTTGCCATTCGTGATAAGGCCTGCGCAAGCGCAGACTTGGCCAACACGGCCCATTCGTCTGGTGGTGCCTTGGCCGCCAGGCCAGGCAACAGATCAGGTTGGTCGCCTGATGGCACAACGGCTTTCGGAAAGGCTGGGCCAGCCCATTGTGCCGGAAAATCGCCCTGGTGCGGGTGGCAGCATCGGGACGGATATCGTCGCCAAGGCAGCGCCTGATGGTTACACGTTGCTCGCCGCATCCATCGGACCGATCAGCCTGGGGCCGCTGATCCATCGCACACCCTATGATGTCAGTCGCGATTTGGCGCCCGTCGCGCGGTTTTCGGGCTCGCCCTATATCCTGGTGGCGCGGGCGGATTTCCCGCCGCCCGATGCGCGGGCCCTGTTGGCCTTGCTGCGCGCCAATCCCGGCAAATACACCTATGCGTCTTCCGGCGCGGCGGGATCGCAGCATGTATTGACCGCGCTTTTCCTTGCACGCGCCAATGTGGACGCGCTGCATATCCCGTATCAGGGAAGCGGGCCCGCTATGGCGGCTTTGCTCGGTGGGCAGGTGCATTTCGCGATTGAAACCCTGGCGGCCTGCGGTACGCTGATCCGCGAAGGAAAGCTCAAGGCCTACGGCTCCACCGCCGGGCGGCGCAGTCGCCTCGCACCCGATATCCCGCCAATTGCCGAAGCCGCCGACCTGCCAGGCTATGACTATACCGGCTGGATCGGCCTGATGGCGCCGGCAGCAACGCCGCCTGCCATCATCGCCCAAATCGCGGGCGCTGTGGAACAAATCGCCGTGCAGCCAGATACGCATGAGCGTCTGACGAATATCGGAACCGAGGCCTTCTTCGCCGGCCCGGATGCCTTCCGACAGGTTTTGGCGGAGTATCGCACGAATTTCGAAGCCGTCATCCGGCAGCTTGGCATTCGCGCAGAGTAAGACAGGATCGGAAAAAACCCATGACCAAGACCGTCGGCACCATGCTGGCCGAAAGCCTGGCAGCCCATGACATTGACATCATCTATTGCGTGCCCGGCGAAAGCTATCTGGGGCTGACGGATGCGCTGAGCGATTTCCCGAACATCAAGCTGGTGGTCTGCCGGCATGAAGGTGGCGCG
>JBIIIE010000002.1:0-28646 GCA_044235135.1 Roseomonas sp.
GCCTGCGTGCCGATGGCGCACTGGCGAGTTATGAGCAGATCGAACGCCGCATGATCCCCGTGCTGCGCGATATGGAAGCCGCCGGCGTGAAGGTGGATGGCGCGGAATTGGCGCGCATTGGGGAAGATTTCGCCGGGCGGCTCGCAGTGCTGGAAGCGGCCATCCACACGCTTGCAGGCCGCGCCTTCAATGTCGGGTCACCCAAGCAATTGGGGGAGATCCTGTTTGACGAGATGGGGCTTTCCGGCGGGCGCAAAGGCAAGACCGGCGCCTATTCCACCGATGCCGCCGTGCTGGAAGAACTGAGCGCGCAGGGCGTGGAATTGGCTGGCAAGGTGTTGGAATGGCGCCAATTGGCCAAGCTGAAATCCACCTATGTTGAAGGCCTCGCCGCGCAAATAGATGCGTCTGACAAGCGCGTGCATACATCCTATCAGATGGCGATCACCTCGACCGGGCGGCTTTCGTCAACCGATCCCAATTTGCAGAATATCCCGATCCGCAGTGAAGAAGGCATGCGCATCCGCCGCGCCTTCATCGCGGAAAAGGGCCATGTGCTGCTGGCCGCCGATTACAGCCAGATTGAATTGCGCTTGCTCGCGCATTTGGCCGATGTGCCAACCTTGCGCGAAGCCTTTGCGGGTGGTGAGGATATTCACGCCCGCACCGCTTCCGAAATCTTCGGTATTCCGCGCGACAAGGTGGATAAGGAAGCGCGCCGCCGCGCCAAGATGATCAATTTTGGGATCATTTATGGCATGTCGGCCTTTGGTCTGGCATCGCGTTTGGGTATTCCGCCCGGTGAAGGCCGCAGCATCATTGATGCCTATTTCGCGCAATATCCCGGCATTCGCCAGGAAATGGAAAGGCTGAAGGAAGAAGCGCGCACCCATGGCTTTGTGCGCACGCCCTTTGGCCGCAAGCTGTGGATTCCGGATATTGCCACGCGCGACCCGGTGCGCCGCGCCGGCGCCGAACGTGCCGCGATCAATGCGCCCTTCCAGGGCGGTGCGGCGGAAATCATCAAGCGTGCCATGGTGCGCCTGCCGCGCGCCTTGCGCGATGCCGGGTTGAAGGCGCGCATGCTGCTGCAAGTGCATGATGAATTGGTGTTTGAAGTGCCGGAAGCCGAGGTTGAAGCAACCAGCGCGCTTGTACGGCAGATCATGGAATCGGTCGCCACTTTGCGTGTGCCGCTTTCGGTTGAAATCGGGCAGGGCCATTCCTGGGCAGAGGCGCATTGATTATGGCATCGGGCTGGAGTTCCGCTGAAAAACGCACCCTGGCGCAAATCTGCGCCGCGCATTTCGTCAGCCATTTGCACATCCTGATCCTGCCGCCGCTATTTCCGCTGCTGCGGGAATCGCTCGATGTTTCCTATATCGAACTGGGCCTGGCGCTGACGGTGTTCAACATCGTCTCGGCCTTTACCCAGGCGCCGATGGGCTTTGTGGTGGACCGGATTGGCCCGCGCAAAATGCTGGCAGCAGCGCTGATTTTTGGAGGTTCTGCCTTCATCCTGCTTGGGCTTTTTCCAAGCTGGCCCATGCTATTGGTGGCCGCCGCCATGGCTGGGCTTGCCAATAGCGTCTATCACCCGGCGGATTATGCGGTGCTGGGTTCGGATATCAGTGAAGGCCGCGTGGGCCGTGCCTTTTCGCTCCACACCGCATGCGGCTTTTTGGGAGGCGCCATCGCACCCGCCTTCATGCTGGGTGTTGCTGCGCTGGGTGGCATGTCCTCCGCAATGATTGCTGGCGGCCTGGTTGGCCCGCTGGTCGCGATACCGCTGATCTTCGCCGCGCGGCAGGATGCCGCGAAGCCGCGCCCGGCAGCCACCGCGCAGCGTGCAGCCGAAGCAGGCGGCGTGCGCCGTGTGCTGACGCCCGCCGTGATGGCGATGATGGTGTTCTTCATCATGCTGGCACTTGCCAATGGCGGCATCCATAGTTTCTCGGTCGCCGCCTGGGTGGCGCAGGGCATGACCCTGGAACTCGCGAATGGGGCTTTGACCGGCTATCTGTTCGCGAGCGCGATTGGCGTTTTGGCTGGGGGCTATATCGCTGATTGGACCAAGCGGCATGGGCTGGTGGCGACTATTGGCTTCATTGCGGCGGCTTCGCTCATGCTGCTGGTCGGCAATGGCGCTTTCCAAGGTTACGCGCTGGTGATGGCCATGATCGCTTCCGGCTTGCTGACCGGCATGATCATGCCATCGCGCGATATGCTCGTGCGCGCCGCGGCACCGCCTGGCCAGGCGGGCGCAGTATTTGGCATTGTCTCCACCGGCTTCAATATCGGCGGCATGGTGGGGCCGCCACTTTATGGCTGGTTGCTGGAAGCGGGCGAGCCGCGGCTGATCTTCATCACCACGGCGGGCTTCATGCTGCTGACCGCGGTGATGGCGATTGGGCAGGAATGGCGCCTTGCGCGCCGCCGCCGCGCCGCGCTGACCGCCGCTGAATGATCAGGCCTTGAAGTAAGCCAGCAACGCCGAAAGCGTTGCGATGGAAATCAGCGTGGAAAGCAGCACGGTCGCACCGGAAGCGCCCACGCCGGTATCGTAACGCCGCGCCAAAAGAAACGCATTGGCACCGGTGGGCAGGGCAGAGCTCACCACCGCCACGGCCGTTTCCAAAGGCGAAAGCCCAAGTGCCCAACAGGCGCCCCAAGCAAGCGCTGGCATCAGGGCGAGTTTCAGGAAACTGGCAAAACCGACCTCGGCCCGCGCACCGGCCAGAGAAAACCCGGCAAGCGATCCGCCAAGGCAGAAAAGGGCCAGCGGCGGCCCCGCCGCGCCGAGCAATTCCAACACGCGGCGCATCGGCGCCGGCACGGGAATGCCAAGCCCATGCCACACGAACGCAAGGAACACCGCCATCACAATCGGATGCCGCAGCACGCCAAGTAGCGTGGCGCGCAACACGCGCGATAGCGGCGCCTGACTATGCAGCCCAATTTCCGCCACGACGGTTGCGACACTCAGCAACACCATGGAATGCAACGCGAGGATCGCCAGCAAAATGGTCAGCCCGGCCTGACCAAAAGCCGCCGTGATCAAGGGAATGCCGAGCATGACCGTATTGCCGAAGCTGGCATTCAGCGCGAATAGCCCCGCCGCACCTATCCCCTGGCGCAGCCGCGCCCGGCCCAGCCACAGCGCAATGCCATAAATCAGCATGGACGCAATAAAAAACGCGAAGGCCGCCGGCCCGCCGCCCTCATGCCCCGAAGTGCCGCCATTGAACAACAAACAGGGCGAGGCGATGGAGAAGGTGAAAAAATTCAGCCCACGAAACCCGCCATCATCCACAAAGCGCCAGCGGGAAGCGGCATAGCCCAGCGCGATAATCGCAAAGACCGGCAGGACAATGCCAAGAACAATGCTCACGCGCCGAGCAAGCCCTTGATGAAGCCCGCCATGCCGGGCTGACGAGCCCGCGTGCTGCGCGCGGCGTGCAAAATCGCGCGCGCGGCTGCCACGGTTGCAGCGAAATCCTGATTGATCAGCACATGGTCGAATTCATCCCAATGGCTGATTTCCTCTCGGGCGGCAGCCATGCGCTTCATGATTTCTTCCGGCCCATCCTGGCCGCGCAGTTGCAGCCGCTTTTCCAGCTCTGCCATGCTGGGCGGCAGCAGAAAAATGCTGACGACATCAGCCGGCATGCTGGACTTCAACTGCCGATGGCCCTGCCATTCGATATCAAACAACACATCGCGCCCTTCGGCCAAAGCGGCTTCCACCGGCGCACGCGGCGTGCCGTAGCCGCGACCAAGAAACATCGCATGTTCCAGCAAATCACCGCGCGCAATCATGGCGTGATATTCGGCCATATCGCGGAAATGGTAATGAACGCCATCCTGTTCACCGGGACGCGGCGCGCGGGTGGTGACACTGACGGAAAGCTCTAACGCCGCCTCGGTATCCAAAAGGGCGCGGGAAACACTGGTTTTGCCTGCCCCCGGCGGGGCTGCGATCACCAGGCAAAGGCCGCGACGCTTCATGGCCGCTTACTCCACATTCGCCGCTTGTTCGCGCAGGCGTTCAATCGCAGCCTTCAAATCAAGCCCAAGCCGTGTGAGCGCCACGCTTGCCGATTTGCTGCAGAGCGTATTGGCTTCGCGCACAAATTCCTGCGTCAGAAATTCCAATCGCCGCCCTACCGAATCGCCGGAAGCGAGCAGCGCGCGCGCTTCGGCGATATGGGCGTTCAGCCGATCAATCTCCTCCCGCACATCGGATTTGGCGGCGAGCAGCGCGACCTCGGCGGCCAGGCGCTCTTCCGGCACGCGGCGTTCGCCTTCCAGCAGCGCGGCAAGGCTTTCCAGCAAGCGCGCCTTTTGCTGCGCGGGCTGATCCGCCGCCGCATCGCGCGCCAGCACCACCAAGGCCGCGATTTCATCAATCAGCACGGTCAGGATTTCCGCGAGGCGCGCCCCTTCCGCCGCACGCGCCTTGGCGAGCCCCTTCAGCGCCACGTCGAAACCCTTGGCCACGGCAGCGCGGCGCGCTTCCTCGGCGGCCTCATCCAATTCCGTGCTTTCGGCGCGCAGCACACCGGGCAGGGTCAGCAGCGCCTCGGCGCGCGGCGGTGGGGCGCCTGGAATACGCGCAGCCAAATCCAAGGCGAGGCGCAGGGCCTGGTCCAGGGCCGCTGGGTCTGGTGTCAGCCGGGGGCCTGCCTTTTCCTCACGCTTGATGGTCAAGGTCGCTGAGATATTGCCGCGCTTGAACAGCTTGCCCGCCGCATCGCGCAGCGCCGGTTCCAGCGCGTCAAAGCCATTGGGCAGGCGCAGCCGCAAATCGAGCCCCCGCCCATTGACGCTGCGCAGTTCCCAAAGGAATGAAGCGCCATCGGGCAGGGTGCCATCGGCACGGGCGAAACCGGTCATGGATGCAAGCTTGGCCATGCGTCGTTTTTGCCCCAGGAGGAATGATATGCAAGCGCTTTGGCGAAATGTGCTGATTACCGGGGCCTCATCCGGCCTGGGCCGCGCCCTGGCGGAAGCCTGCGCCGCGCCTGGCGTGGTGCTGCATCTGTCTGGCCGCGATGGCACCAGGCTTGAGGAAGCCGCCATTGCCTGCCGCGCGCGCGGCGCCGAAGTGCTGCCCCGCGTCATGAATGTTTGCGATGCCGATGCCATGGCGGGCTGGATCGCGGGCGCCGGGCGGCTTGATCTGGTAATTGCCAATGCCGGCATTTCCGCCGGTACCGGGGGCGTCACGGAACCTACCTCTCAAACGCGCCTGCTTTTTGAAACCAATGTCACCGGCGTTTTGAATACCGCCCTGCCGGCGCTGGAGGTTATGGCCGCGCAAACCCCCGGCGCGGATGGGCTGCGCGGGCGCATCGCTGTGGTTTCTTCCGTCGCGGCCTTTGTCGCGGCCCCGGGTGCGCCGACCTATTGCGCGACGAAAGCGGCGGTGCAGCGCTGGGCGGAAGCCCTGGATGCCACGGAACGCAAGCGCGGCATTCGGCTGCACGCGATTTGCCCCGGCTATGTGCGCACCCCCATGACGGCGCGCAACAAGTTCCCCATGCCCTTCTTGATGGATGCGGATGAGGCAGCGCGCCGCACCCTTTCAGGTCTTGCGCGCGGGAAGACGCGCATCGCCTATCCCTGGCCGACCTATGCGCTGGCGCGTTTCGCGGGCAGCCTGCCAATTTCCTGGCGGGCCGCGATTTTCAGCCGCCTGCCCGCCAAGGATGGGAACATTTAGCCGTTCGGCTTCAGCATCTGGCGCAGCACGCTGCCATCTGACAGCCGATCAAAACCTTCATTGATTTCTTCCAGCTTCACCACACCGCTTTTCAGCTTATTCACCGGCATCTTGCCGCGCCGATAAAGCGAAAGCAGGCGCGGAATGTCGCGTTCCGCGACGCAGGATCCCATATAGGAACCGCGAATACTCTTTTCCTCCGATACCAAAGACGCATGCAAATAAGACACTGAAGCATTCACATTCGGCAAGCCAGCGCTGATGGTGCTGCCGCCGCGTGCGGTAATGGCAATGGCAAGCTGCATGGCGGGGATGGTGCCGGCGGTTTCAATCACGGTATCCACGCCGCCATCGGTCGCATCGCGCACCGCTGCCGCACAATCATCATTGCCGGCCAGGAAGACATCCGTCGCACCCCATTCCTTGGCCTGTTCCAGCTTTTTCGGATTGGTATCAATGGCGATGATGCGATCCGCGCCTGATGCCACGGCAGCAAACAGCGCGTTCATGCCAACGCCACCCAAACCCACCACGGCAACATTCTCACCTGGCTGCAAGCGCGCCGTATTGATCACGGCGCCCGCGCCGGTCATTACCGCGCAACCGAAAATCGCCGCGTCATCCAGCGGGATGTCCTTGTCAATCTTCACGGCGGAACGCCGCGCCACCACAGCGAATTGGGCGAATAGCGACAGGCCGCTATTATGGTTCACATAATTCCCATCCAGGCGCTTGATGCGCTTGGCACCACTCACCAGCGACCCCGCCGCGCGCGCGGCATTGCCGCTGGGGCAGATATTGGGCCGGCCACGCGCGCAATACCGGCAGGTGCCGCAGGATGAAGCGAAAACCGTGATCACATGATCACCGGGCTTGAGGTCCGTCACACCCGCGCCGCATTCGCGCACAATCCCTGCGCCTTCATGGCCAATCACAATCGGCAGCGGGCGTGGGCGCTGGTTTTCAATGGTGGAAAGATCGGAATGGCAAAGCCCAGCGGCGGCGATTTCGATCAGGATTTCACCAGGGCCGGGTGGGTCAAGCTCCACTTCCTCCACCACCAAGGGGCGCGTCTCAGCATAGGGGCGCGGCAAGCCCTGTTCGAATAGGATGGCGGCTTTCATGCGCATCGGTGGTTCCTCCTGGTCACGTTACCGATCAGCTTGCACCCACGGCGCGCCATTCGGCAATCAGGGCATCCGCGGCGCGGTTCATATCATCACTGCCATTATAGCCGTGGAAGGAAATGCGAATGCGCCCGCGCCCATTCCAGGCCAGCACACCACGCCGCGCCATGCCATCCACAATCGCCGCCGCTTTGGGATGTTCCGCGCAAACACTGGCGCCGTGCCAGCGCGGGTTGGGCGGCGTGGTGGAAGGGATGCCGGCGTCGCGCAAGCGTTCAAGCAGCCCCACGGTCAGGCGCTGCACATGGGTTTCAATCGCCTCAGGCGCATGGGCTTCCAGATAACGCAGCGCCGAATCCAAAACATAAAGCCCAAGATGCGATGGATTGCCGCGCGTGAAGCGCGCGCCACCTGGCAAAAGCGCGGGTGTTTCGGACCAATCCGGCCGTCCCATGGAAGCAATGGAATGCCACCCCGCCGTGCTCGGCACCCAGCCTGGCTGACGCGCCGGGTTCCAATAGGCCAGCGCAACACCTGTACATCCCAAAACCCATTTATAGCAGGCAGAAAAAGCGAAATCCGCGATATCGGCATGGATCGGCATCCAGCCTGCGCCTTGCGTGAAATCCACCACCAGAAGCGCGCCCACCTTATCTGCTGCCGCGCGCAGCGCGACCAGATCATGCCGCGCCGCATTCAGGAAGGACACCGCGCTGACGCCGATCATGCGCGTGGAGCCATCAATCGCGGCGACGAAGCTGGCGGGATCGGCGGCCTTGGCGAAGCGTAGCGTCACTTTCGGTTGGCGTTGCAAGGTAAGCGGTGCGACGACCGAGGGATATTCATCCGGGTCCACCAGCACCGTATCACCCGCGCGCCAATCCAGGCTTTCCACCACCATGGAAACACCCTCAGCCACTGAAGACACAAAGCCGATATCGGCGGGCGTCACGTGAAACAATCGCGCCGCGCGGGCGCGGGCCGCTTCCATCATGGCTTCCTGGCGATCGCGCCCGGCGGGGCCATCCGATTTGTCTGCGGCATAGGCGGCAAAGGCTGCGTCATGCTGGCGCAGAAATGGCGTCTCACCGGCGGCGCAAAGATGCGCAATACCGGGGGCGATGCGGAAATCGGCGGGGTTGAATAGTGGTGATGCGATCATGCGTTCTGCCCTTTGGCTTCCCCGCATTCAAATCCCGATCCGCGCATGCGTCAAAACCGAGACTTGCGGCGCGCGCGCTGATAGGCTGCGCGCCATGAAAGGTGATCCACCCTGCCCGCCCTTGTGATCCTTGCTGCCTATGCCCTGCTGGTCGCGCTACCGGTCGCGCTTGGCTGGTGGCTGATCGGCCCTGCGCGGCCATGGTTTGAAGAAGCCTCCAGCGCCATTGCCATGATGGCGACTGCGGCGCTGCTGTTGGAATTTTTGCTCTCTGGCCGGTTCCGCGTGATCAGCGCCGGTATTGGCATGGATCGCAGCCTGCGCTGGCATCAGATGTTTGCACAAGTGCTGACCATCGCCGCGCTGCTGCATCCAGTTTTTTACACCAGCCCCTTTGGCGCGGCGTTTCATCGCCCGGATGATGCGCAAAAGGTGCTGGCGCTCGGGCTGGATGCCGCTTCGCTGATCTCCGGCGCCTTGGCCTGGCTGTTGCTGGGTTTGCTGACCATCACGGCGATCCGGCGCGATGATCTGCCCTATCGGTATGAGGTTTGGCGGGTCAGCCACGGGCTTGGCGCGGCGCTGCTGGCGGGCTTCGCGCTGCATCATGCCATCTTGGCCGGGCGCTATTCCGCCATGCCGGCGCTGATGGCCTATTGGGCGTTCCTGCTGGCCTTGGCACTGGGCAGCCTGGTTGCGGTTTATCTGCTACGGCCTTGGCAATTGGCGCGTCGCCCTTGGCGCATTGCCGCGTTGGAACGCGTGGGCGATCGGCTTTGGTCGCTGACTTTGGAACCGGATGGCCATGCGGGGCTTCTCTATCGCGCCGGGCAATTCGCCTGGCTGCGGTTGGATTGCTCGGCCTTTTCGGTGCGCGAGCATCCTTTCTCCATCGCCTCAGCCCCTGCCGATGGGGCGGCGTTGCGGTTCCTCATCAAGGAAGTGGGGGATTTCACCCGCCAGATCGGCACGCTTCCGATCGGTGCGCGCGCCTTTGTGGATGGCCCGCATGGTGCGCTTTGTCTGGAAGGCCAGCGGGCGCCCGGCATTTTCATGATCGCCGGCGGCGCGGGGCTGGCGCCGATGCTTTCCCTGCTGCGGGACGCCGCGGCGCGCGGCGAAACCCGCCCCATCACCCTGCTGTATGGCAATCGGCATGAAGGGCAGATGATCGCATCGGCAGAATTGGCCGCGCTGGCCGGGCGCTTGCGGCTTGACCTGCACCATGTGCTGCAGGAACCGCCGCCTGGCTGGACAGGGCTGGCCGGCATGATGACCCCCGAATTGATCCAGGCCGAAGCGGCGCAGGCGGCGCAAGAGGGCTGGGTTTTCCTGCTCTGCGGTCCCGGCCCCATGATCCGTGCCGCGCATCAGGGCTTGGCCGCGCTTGGCGTGCCCCGGCGCCGCATTCTGGAAGAGCGTTTTTCGGTATTCTGAGGCCCCACCTGCCTTCATCATGCCAAGCTTTCGCGGCATAAGGCTTGGAAGTTTATTTCGGGGGATTCGTCCGTGCCATTGAAGCCGCTCAAGAAAGCCGTGCTGCCCGTTGCCGGGCTTGGCACGCGTTTCCTGCCCGCCACCAAGACAATGGCGAAGGAAATGCTGCCCATCGTGGACAAGCCGCTCATTCAATACGCGGTGGAAGAAGCGCGTGCCGCGGGGATTGAACAAATCTGCCTGATCACCGGGCGCGGCAAGACCATGCTGGTGGATCATTTCGACATTGCCTATGAGCTGGAACGTACGCTCGCCGAACGCGGCAAGGAAAAGGAATTGGCGGCGCTTCGTGCTGATGCGGTGCTGCCTGGTTCCATCATGTCTGTGCGCCAGCAAGTACCGATGGGCCTGGGCCACGCCATTTGGTGTGCGCGCGCCTTCATCGCCGATGATCCCTTCGCGATCCTGCTGCCCGATGATCTGATGCAATGCGAGGTGTCTTGCACCGCGCAGCTTGCGGAGGCCTATCGCGAAACCGGTGGCAATGTTGTCGCGATTGAAGAAGTGCCGCGTGACCGCGTCAATCGCTACGGCGTATTGGATGTGGCGGAAGATCACGGGCGCTTGGTTTCTGTCAAAGGGCTGGTGGAAAAGCCACCGATTGAAAAGGCGCCGTCCAACCTGACCATCATCGGCCGCTATGTGCTGATGCCGGAAGTGATCAGCCATTTGGCGCGCATGGAAAAAGGCGCGGGCGGGGAAGTGCAATTGACCGATGGCATGGCGAAGCTGATCGGCACTCAACCCTTTCATGGGCTGCGCTATGAAGGGCGCCGCTTTGATTGTGGCGATAAGGCTGGCTTCCTGGAAGCCCAGGTGGCTTTCGCGCTGGCGCGGCCCGATCTGGCGCCGGCCATGCGCGATATTCTGAAGCGGTATGCGTAACGTTTAACCGGGGATCATGGCGCGCACCAGCGCCGCCACATCCGGTGCATCATCCAGGCGCCAGATCGCATCCCGTAACGCCGCCGCGCCTGCCTTGCCCAAAAGCGGTTCGGCATTTTCGCGGTATTTCGCTTCCAATTCATCATCAGAAAGCGGCGCGCCGGGGTCGCCTTTCGGCAACAGCACGGTTTCGGTCAGCTTCGTGCCATCATCCAGCGTGATGGTGACACGTGCCGGGAATTTCGCGGGATAGAGCTTATTCAATTCCGCATCGGGCACCACTTCCGTGCGCGCCAGCACCTGGCGGATCAGCGCATCATGCACGCGCCCGGCGGCGAATTGGCGCTGCGTCAATTCCCCATCCACCGCCGCAGCCGCGATGCAATAAGGCACGGAAACCCGTGCACCCATCAGCGTGGTGACATCCTTATTCGAAAAATGTGATTTCACCGTGTCATAGGTTTCATTGGTGATGGACACAATCCGCTTCGGGTCCGGCTTGTACTTCGCCACGATAGAAAGCGTCGCCTGAATGGGTGAATGGCTCGCCAGGATGGAAGGGAAATATTTGAAGCCGTTTTGCAGGATTTCCCATTCCGTGCCCAAGCCTGCTGTCAGCGCGGCTGCTTTCGGTTCCAGCGAAAACGCCGCCAGATAGCCTTTCGGGTGTTCCAGAATGCCAGGCGGGCTGGTGGCGCCAAGGCCGGCCATCTGCGCAGACAGAATCCCATTCAGTGCGGCCTTACCGGGGTGGATGGATTTCGTCATGTCGCCGGATTCGAAAAACGTATTCAGCCCGGCGGCCTGAGTGCCCGCGAGGCCAAGCGCGCGCTGCACGCCATCCGCATCCAGACCCATGGCATGCGCAGCACCGGCAGCAGCGCCGAAAGTGCCGTTGGTCGCGGTGGAATGCCAAAAGCGGTAATGCGTTGGCATCACCGCCATGCCGACACGCACCGCAACCTCATATCCTGCAACCAGCGACGCCAGCATGGCGCGGCCGGAAAGCCCGCGCGCTTCCGCCAGGGCAAGCGCTGTTGGCACCATGACCGAACCCACATGCAACAAGGCGCGCTTATGCGTGTCATCATTATCGGCGGCATTGATCAGAATACCATTGGCGAGCGCGGCAAAGGCTGGCTGCACCGCAGCACCCTTGCTGCCCATCACATGCGCCCCAGGCGCGCCCGGATAAAGGGCGGCGATATCGCGGGCGATGCGGGATTTTTCCGCGTCTTCCGTCCAGGCCGCCATGGCGCAGCCCAGCGCATCAAGCACCAGACGCGCCGCCTGGCGCCGCACCTCTACTGGCAGCGCATCCGGCCTGATGGAGGCCGTAAATTCCGCAAGGGCGCGCGTGGTCATTTTGATGTTTCCTTCAGCGATGGTGAGGCATAGATCAGGCTGTAGAATGTTGGCGCTGCTGTAAAGCCATGCGTGGCAAGCGCCGCTTGGATCATTTCCGCATTCGTGCCCTCCACAATGATGATGGTCGCGAAGGTGGCATCGCCGCCAGGGCGCAGCCTTTCTTCCGGGCTTGGCACCGTCACCGTTGGATCAGCTTGCCACAACCGCACCCGCGTCACGCCGGGATGTTGCAGCAGGGCAGTAAGCGCTTCAGCCGAGGCTTCCTGATGCACCATCAAGGCCAGCAATCCGCCCGCCCCGCTTTGCCCCTGATCCAGCGCCACGCGGCAAATACTGCGCGACATGCTGCGGAAATGCGCCATGATGCGCGCGGTCCAATCCGTCGGTTCCGCAAGCCGTTTCAGATAAGGCGCGGAGCACAATACCGCGGGCGTTGCGGTTTCATAAAAAGTCAGAAATTCCGCCCGCGGGCCATGCAGGCGGCGATAACGCCGCGCATGCAGAAATCCCGGTATGCCAAGGCGATCCGGCACATGATCCTGCTGATACCAGGCTTCATAATCACGCCGATCACATGCGGGCGCGATGTCATTCATCACACAGAGCAATCCGCCACCTTCAGCCATACCGCTTCCCCCCTTTTCCATGCGCCGAGTATTGCGCCCCTTTTGCGCAAGGGAAAGCGGCGCCCATGCTGGACAGATGCCGAACACCCAGCCACCATGGCGGCAAGGAAGAGGAGGAACCAGCATGAAAAGACGTTCATTTATCGTCGCCGGCAGTGCGCTACTGGCCGCGCCTGGCATTTCGCGCGCGCAAGGCGCTTGGGTGGCCACACGCCCCATCCGCTTCATTGTGCCCTGGCCGCCCGCCGGCACCACCGATATCCTCGCGCGCATGATCGCGCCGGCCTTGCAGGAAGCGCTTGGCCAAAACGTGATTGTTGAAAACCGCGCCGGCGCGGCGGGGCTGATCGGCACGGAAGCCATTGTGCGCGCCGATGCTGATGGCCATGCCTTCGGTTTCATCATCAGCACCCACGCGGCCAATGCGCATCTGGTGAAGAACCATCCCTTTGATGCGGTGCGCGACATCACGCCGGTGATCCATGTCGCCAATGTCCATAATATTCTCTCAGTCACCAACAACCTGCCACCGCGTACAGTGCAGGACCTGATTACCTGGGGCCGGACCAATCCACTCGCCTTCGCATCCTCCGGCACCGGCACTTCAACGCATATCAGTGGTGAGATGTTTCGCCTGGCCACCGGCCTGACGATGACGCATGTGCCCTATCGTGGTGGTGGGCCGGCGCTGACGGATTTGATAGCCGGCAATGTGCCGATCATGTTCGCCAATGCGACATCCGCGCTGCCGCATGTGCGCGGGGGGCGCATTCGTGCGCTGGGGGTGACAGCGGCGCAGCGCCTGCCCTTCCTGCCGGACGCGCCGACCATCGCCGAAGCCGCCATCCCCGGTTATCAGATTGCCGAATGGTATGGCATTGTCGGGCCGCGCGGCATGCCGCCCGCCGCCGCGCAACGCGTGAATGCCCTGATTGGAGGGATCATCACCGCACCAGAAATGCGCCAGAAGCTTCTCGATTCCGGGGCCGAGGTTGTCGGTGGCACGGCAGAAAGCTTCGGTACGCTGATCGCCAATGATGTCGCGCGTTACGGCCAGGTGATCCGTGACGCCGGGATTACCCCGGAATGACCGCGCCGCTTTCTGGCAAGATTGCGCTGGTAAGTGGTGCAAGCCGTGGCATTGGCGCCGCCATCGCCCGCACGCTTGCGCGTGATGGCGCCAAGCTCGTGCTATTGGCGCGGAGCGCTGGGGATATGCAGAAGGTCGCCGCAGATTGCGGTGCGGATTGCGTGGTAGTGCCCGGTGATTTGCGCGAAGATGCCGCAGCCAAGGCCGCGGTTGAAGCGGCCATTCAACGCTTTGGCGCCCTCGATATTCTGGTCCATAGCGCGGGGGCGACCAAGCGCGGCGATTTCCTGACGCTTTCCGATGCTGATTGGGCGGATGGCTATGCGCTTAAGTTGTTTGGCGCCGTGCGGCTTGCGCGCGCTGCCTGGCCGCATTTGTGCAAGGCCAAGGGCGCCGTTGTGAACATCGGCGGCATAGGCGGGCGGTTGGCGAGTGCGGATTTCACCATCGGTGGTTCGGTCAATGCGGCGCTGATGAATTTCACCAAAGCGCTCGCGGATCGCGGCGTGGCGGATGGCGTGCGCGTCAACCTCATCAACCCTGGCAATATCCATACGGACCGCCTGACGCATCGCATCCGTGCCCGCGCCAAGGAATTGGGCGCGGATGACGCCGCAGCGGCGGCTGATTTGGCGCGCGAAGCCGGCATTACGCGCTTCGCCACGCCAGAGGAAATAGCCGAGGTTGTCAGCTTCCTGGTCAGTGATCGTGCCAGCTATGTGCAAGGTACGCTGATGGATGTGGATGGCGGTTGGCTACGCGCCGTGTGAAGAAAGGAAAAGTCTATGTGCGACAAGGCAAAGGAACGCGGGCTTGGTTGGCGTGGATGGATGCCGTTACCGCCGCGCACGGAAACCAAACCGCTCGGCCCCTGGCTTGATCTGACGCACCCGATAGATGAGGCGATGCCGCGCGTGCCCACCTTCGGCCCGCCGAAGGTCAAGAAACTATTCTGTCTGCCGGCTGATCCGCTGACTGTCACCAGCTTCGAGATGGTGGTGCATACCGGCACGCATGTGGATGCGCCCTGCCATTTCTACAGCGATGGCCCCAGCATGGAACAAGTGCCGCTGGAACGCTGGAATGGCCCTGGCGTTGTCTGGCGCTTTGATCTGCCGCCCAATAGCCTGCTTGAACCCGAACATCTGGAAGCGGCGCGCCCATTGCTGCGCCCAGGCGATATTCTGGCACTTGATACGGGTTCTTCGCCGCACATCAACACACCCGCCTATGATACGCATCCCTGCCTTAGTTTGGCAGCAGCGGATTGGATTGTGGCGAAGCAGGTGAAGCTGCTCGCCTGTGATTTCCCAACGCCTGATCTACCCGTGCATCGCCGCCCAGCCGATGGGTTTACCTGGCCCGTGCATCAGCGCCTGTTGCGTGATGGCGTGCTGATCTGTGAGCATTTGCGCGGCCCCCGCCCGCTTGCCGGCAAGCGCGTGGAATTCATCTTCGGCGCGCTTTCCATCACGGGATCGGATGGCGCGCCGGCACGTGTCATGGCGCGTGAAATCGCTGAATAAATCAAAGGACGCACCTGATGGGTGAAGCCGCTTCCGCCACCGAAATCCTCGGGCGTTTTGTTGCCGAATCTCGGTTTGAAGCCCTGCCGGAGGCGCTGCGGCATGAAGGGCGACGTTCCATCCTCAATCACGTGGGTTGCGCCTTGGGGGTAGCGCGTGATCCAGCTGTGATCACGGCGCTGGAGATCATGCGCGATGCATCCGGCAAGCCAAGCGCCACCGTGCTGGGCCAGCGCGATAGGCTCGGCGTGATGGAAGCCGCTTTCGTCAATGCCATCGCGTCCAATCTGCTGGATTATGATGACACGCATTTGCGCACCGTGATCCACCCAAGCGCACCGGTTGCCCCTGTCGCCTTTGCACTCGGTGAGGAAATCAACGCCAGCGGGGCCGAGGTTTTGCACGCCTTCCTATTGGGCGCGGAAATCGCCTGCCGCATCGGCAATGCGGTCTCACCGGGGCATTACGCGCGGGGTTGGCATATCACCGCAAGCTGCGGGGTTTTTGGCGCGGCGGCAGCCGCGGCGCGCCTGCTGCGGCTTTCAGCGGAACAAACAGCGCATGCGCTTGGCATCGCCGCCAGCCAATCAGGCAGCATTGTGGAAAACCTGGCGACTGCGGCCAAGAATATCGGCGTGGGCAATGCGGCGCGGAATGGCATATTGGCGGCACGCTTCGCCGCACGCGGTTATCGTGCCGCGCCGCTCGCCATTGAAGGTCCGCTTGGTTGGGCGCGCGCCATGGGTGATGAAGCTGTTTTGGCTGAAATCACCGAAGGCCTCGGCCAGCGCTGGGAAATCGCGCGCAATACCTACAAGCCCTATGCGGCGGGTATTGTCTTTCACGCAGTGATTGATGCCTGCCTGGCTTTGCGCGAAAAGTTCGGTGCGGCGGTGGCGCAGATTGCGCGCGTGAAGGTTGCCGGCGATGCGCTTTTGTTGGCGCGCGGTGATCGAGAGGTGCGCAATGAACGCGATACGCGCGTCAGCATTCATCACTGCGCCGCCATTGCGCTGCTGCTGGGCCGCGCTGATGTGGCAGATTTTGACATGCCGGCAGTGCAAGACCCTGCCCTTGCGGCGCTGCGCGGCAAGGTGCTGGCGGAATGTGATGCCAGCCTGCCACGCGGTGCGGCGCGTGTGACCATCACGCTTACCGATGGCAGCACACATCAGCATTATGTCGAACATCCGCGCGGCAGCGCCGAAAACCCCTTGAGCGATGCGGAACTCGCCACCAAATACCGCGCCAATGCCGCACTTGGTGGCACCACCGCCAATGTCGAAGCGCAAATCGCCGCACTTTGGGCGTTGGATCAGTCAGCTTCCATTGCGCCGCTGATGGCTTTGCTCAGTAGCCCGGCGCGCAATGCAGCAGGGTAAAGCCGGCCGAGGTGATCACCAGGTCAATCTTATCCGGCGTGGTCCAGCCAATATCCTGTTCACCACTGCGCGGGTGCTGATCATCAAATTCCGGCAGGCCGAAGCGCGATATCAATCTTTGGCGCAGCACATCGCCCTGCGCCGCGGAACCGCGGCCTGAAACGCAAGCCAGACCGCCGGTTTTGATATCAAAGCCGAAGGCGATGTTCATGCGCAGCCCCTCCACGCTGAAGGTGCCGCGCGCACGATATTCCACCCGCGCATCCATCATGCGCCGTTCAGCCGCCGGCAGGCTGCGTACCGCGCGGCGCGATGCGGTCACCGCCTGCGCTTCTGTCATGCCCCAGCGGGTATATTCCCAGGCGGCGTCGGCAGGTGTGATAGCCAGCACCACAAACAGACCAGCAAGTGCGGCGCCCCGCATGCGGGTTCAAACCCGCCCGTGACAGGCCTTGTATTTCTTACCGCTCCCGCATGGGCACGGCGCATTGCGCGGCGTACGGCCCCAGGTGCTTGGGTCATGCGGGTCCACCGCTTCCGGCAGGGAACGTGCTGATGCGGTGCCGCTGGGCGCGGTCATCGGCGGGCCATCCACTTCCATCATCTCCGCCCCCGCGAGCGTCGGGTCCGGGTGGCGCATGTCAAATACGCCAATGCCTTCCGGCGCAGGCGGCGGCGCATCCGGGCGGATTTCAATGCGCAGCAGCAGGCTGGTCACGCGTTCGCGCAGATTTTCCAGCATGGAATTGAACAGGCGGAAGGCTTCGCTTTTGTATTCATTCAGCGGGTCACGCTGGCCATAGGCGCGCAGCCCAATGCCCTGCCGCAAATGATCCAGCGACAGCAGATGTTCCTTCCAGGATTGATCGAAAATCTGCAGCAGCAGGGATTTTTCGATCTGGCGCATGAATTCCGGCCCGACATTGGCCGCGCGGGACGCATAAGCCTGCGCCGCCGCCTGCATCAGGCGTTCGCGCACCGCGTCATCATCAATGCCTTCTTCCCGCGCCCAATCCGCCACCGGCAGGTCAAGGTTCAGGATTTCCTTGACGTCACGATCCAGCTTTTCCAGATCCCATTGTTCGGGATAGGCGTTTTCCGGAATGGCGCGCGCCACAATATCCGTGATGGTTTCTTCGCGCATTTCCGTGATGGTCTCAGTAACCTCATTCGCCATCATGAAGGCGCGGCGCTGGGCATAAACCTCCCGCCGCTGGTCATTCATCACGTCATCATATTTCAGCAGGTTCTTGCGGATATCGAAATTCCGCGCCTCCACCTTTTTCTGCGCGCGTTCCAGGGCCTTATTGATCCAGGGATGGACAATCGCCTCCCCTTCCTTCAGGCCAAGCTTTTGCAACATCCCGCCCATGCGGTCAGATCCGAAGATCCGCATCAAATCATCTTCCAGCGAAAGGAAGAAGCGCGAAGCACCCGGGTCCCCCTGGCGGCCCGAACGGCCACGGAGCTGATTGTCAATGCGTCGGCTTTCATGGCGTTCCGTGCCAATCACGAAAAGCCCACCGGCGGCGCGCACGATGGGCCGCGCTTCATCCACTTCGGCCTTGTGGCGCGCCAGCGCCGTTTCATATTCCGGGCCTTCGGATGCATTGGCTTCCTGGCGTGCCAGCATTTCCAGATTGCCGCCCAGCTGAATATCCGTCCCGCGGCCCGCCATATTCGTCGCAATCGTCACCGCGCCGGCGCGCCCGGCCTGCGCGACAATTTCCGCTTCCTGTTCATGGTAGCGCGCATTCAGCACCTGGTGCGGAATATTTTTTTCCTTGAGCAGCTTGGAAATCAGTTCCGATTTTTCGATGCTGGTCGTGCCCACCAGACAAGGCTGACCGCGCCCGCGCGCTTCTTCGATCAGCTTTGCCACCGCCTCATATTTTTCTTCGGCGTTGCGATACACCTCATCATCCTGATCCAGGCGCGCGACCGGCACATTGGTCGGGATTTCGACCACCTCAAGCTTGTAGATTTCGGCGAATTCATCCGCTTCCGTCGCCGCCGTGCCGGTCATGCCAGCCAGCTTCGGATAAAGCCGGAAGTAATTCTGGAAGGTGATGGAAGCCAGTGTCTGGTTTTCTGGTTGAACCGTCACATGTTCCTTGGCTTCCAAAGCCTGATGCAACCCATCGGAATAGCGCCGGCCTTCCATCATGCGGCCGGTGAATTCATCAATGATCACAATCTTGTCCTGCCGGACAATATATTCGACATCGCGCGTGAAAAGCGTGTGCGCCCGCAAGGCCTGGTTCACGTGATGCACCAGGGACACGTTTTCAATGTCATACATATTGCCTTCGGTCAGCAGGCCGAATTGGCGGAGCAATTCTTCCACCCTTTCGCCGCCCAATTCCGTCAGGCTCACGGTGCGCTGCTTTTCGTCCTTCTCATAGGTTTCCTTGTCCTTCACCAGCTCCTTCATCACCTCATCGGTGCGGCGGTAAAGGTCGGAAGTGTCATCAGTGGGGCCGCTGATGATCAAGGGCGTGCGCGCCTCATCCACCAGGATGCTGTCCACCTCATCCACGATGGCATAGGCGAATTCGCGCTGGACCATATCTTCCAGCCGATACTTCATATTGTCGCGCAGATAATCGAAGCCGTATTCATTATTGGTGCCATAGGTGATGTCGCAAGCATAGGCCGCCTGACGCTGATCATCCGTCAGCCCATGTACAATCACGCCAACGGAAAGCCCCAGGAAGCGATAGATGCGCCCCATCCATTCCGCATCGCGCTGCGCCAGATAATCATTCACCGTCACCACATGCACGCCCTTGGCGGGCAGCGCATTCAGGTAAACCGGCAGGGTCGCCACCAGCGTCTTGCCTTCGCCGGTTTTCATCTCGGCGATCTTGCCTTCATGCAGCACCATGCCGCCGATCATCTGCACATCGAAATGCCGCAGCCCCAGCACCCGGCGTGACGCTTCCCGCACGGTGGCGAAGGCTTCCGGCAGCAGCGCATCCAGGGCCTCGCCCTTCGCCAGCCTTTCGCGGAAGAGCGCGGTCTGCCCCGCCAGCGCCTCATCGGAAAGCGCCTGCATGCGGGGTTCCAGCGCATTGATCGCGGGAACGCGGGATTGATAGCGCTTCAGGGCGCGGTCGTTGGAGGTGCCGAAAATAGCGGCTGCAAGGCGGGCAAACATCTGGGGCGTCAGTCTCCGGCGGGCAGGCGCCCGGTCGCGGCGCCGCGGCGCCAGAAGCATGTTTCGGATTGGCCGCAGAAATAGGCTTCCCCGGGGGGCGGGTCAACGCTTGCGCCTTGTGGGGAAGGGGCGCTTCGGCCATGTTCCGGGCCGATCACCGAATTGGGACCAGCCCCTATGCGCCATTCGCGCGGCCCTGCCGCCTCTGCCCCCCTTCGCGCCACCCTGGCGCTGCTGCTGGGGGTGGCTTTTGCCCAGCCCGGCCTGGCCCAGACCGCCCCGGCGGCCCCGGCGGCTGACCCCATCGTGGCCAAGGTGGATGGGGAGGAAATTCGCTTCTCGGACCTTGCCAATGCCGCCCAGGAATTGCCCGAGGAATTGCGCGGCGCGCCGCCGCAAATGCTCTATCCGCTGCTGCTGGATCAAATGATCGCCGGGCGCGCCGTGGCCGCCGCCGCCCGCCGCGCGGGGCTGGATAAGGATGAGGCGGTGAGGGCGCGCATCCGCCGCGCGGAAGAACAGGAATTGCAGCAGGCCTATCTGTCCCGCGAATTGGCCGGGCGTGTCACGGAAGAACGTATCCGCGCCGCCTATGATGCCGAAATCCGCGCCCGCCCAGCGGAAGAAGAAGTGCGCGCCCGCCATATTCTGGTGCCGACCGAAACTGAAGCCCGCGAAGCCCTGGCCGAAATCCGCGCCGGGGCCGATTTCAACGCCGTGGCGCAGCGCCGTTCTGCCGGTCCGGGGGCGCGCGAAGGCGGTGATCTTGGCTTCTTCAAACGCGGCGACATGGTGCCGGAATTCGCCGAAGCGGCCTTTGCGCTGCCGGCGGGGCAAATGAGTGCCGCACCCGTGCGGAGCCCCTTTGGCTGGCATATCATCCGCGTGGATGAACGCCGCGCCGCAGCGCCACCAAGCTTCGAAGAAGCCCGGGAAGCGCTGCGCCAGCGCCTGTTTGAAGGCGAGATCAATGCCTTGGTGGAACGCGCCCGCAGCACGGCGAAGATCGAGCGTTTCAATCTGGATGGCTCGACCCCCCGCGCCATAGATGCGGCGGAACCGCCCGCCCCTGCCGCCCCGGCGGGCCGCCCCGCCGCCCCGACACGTCGCTAGTGCATGCTCGCTTCACATCCGTTCAGCGAACACGCACTGCCTATTTGTCTGATCGCATTTTCCGAGTCGCCAAGTGAAGCCACTTGGCTTGAAAATGCTTAAAACACGGAGAAGCCCCATGGCCGGACATGATATCCCCACCTCGCCACTCGCTTTGCCGCTGCCCGCCATGCCGGCGGTGCCGGGGGTGCGCGTGGCATCGGGCCGCGCTGCGATTCGCTACAAGGATCGCGATGATGTGACCGTGATGGCCTTCCCGACGGGCACGACAGTGGCGGGGGTTTTCACCCGCAATCGCTGCCCCGGCGCGCCGGTGGATTGGTGCCGCGCGGCGCTACCCGGCGGCAAGGCGCGCGGCCTGGTGGTGACAGCCGGCAATTCCAATGTGTTCACGGGCCGCGCCGGGCGCCAAACCTGCGAGGAAACCGCCAAGGCCGCCGCCGCTATCCTCGGCTGCAAGCCGAAGGAAATCTTCCTGGCTTCCACCGGCGTGATTGGCGAAAAACTGCCGACCGAAAAGCTGATCGCGGCCCTGCCGCGCATTTTTGACAGCGCGGCAGAACGAGATTGGCAGGGCGCGGCGAAAGCCATCATGACCACCGATACCTTCCCGAAAGGCGCCATCCGCAAGGCGCGCATCGGGGATGCGGAAGTCACCATCGCCGGCATCGCCAAGGGCAGCGGCATGATCGCGCCAGATATGGCGACCATGCTGTCCTTCCTGGCGACCGATGCGAAAATCCCCGCTGGCGCCTTGCAGGCCCTGCTGAAGAAGGGCGTTGATCGTTCCTTCAATTGCGTGACGGTGGATTCCGATACCTCCACTTCCGACACCGTGATGGTGTTTGCCACCGGCACGGCGAAGCATCCGCGCGTGCCGGCGGAAGGTGGTGCTGTGCTGAAGGATTTCGCCCGCGCCTTGAATGAAGTGCTGATGGAATTGGCGCTGATGGTGGCGCGCGATGGTGAAGGCGCGCAGAAGCTGATCCAGATCAACGTGACGGGTGCGACCACGGCGCGTTCCGCGCATCGCATTGCCATGTCCATCGCCAATTCGCCCTTGGTGAAAACCGCGATTGCCGGGGAAGACGCAAATTGGGGCCGCATCGTCATGGCCGTTGGCAAGGCGGGGGAACCCGCAGATCGTGACAAGCTTTCGGTCAATGTCGGCGGCGTCTGGATGGCGCGCCATGGCGGCGTGGTGGATGGCTATGATGAAGCGCCAGTTGTGGCGCATATGAAGGGGCGCGAGGTGGAAATCACCGTGGATATCGGCCTTGGCAAGGGCAAATCCACCGTTTGGACCTGCGATCTGACGCATGGCTATATTGACATCAATGGCAGCTACCGGAGCTGACGCGCCGCAGCGCTGCCATGGAAGATAGCTTTGCGCCACTAATAACAGAACGCTTGCGGCTTCGCCCCTTGCGCGCGGATGATGCGGCTGCCTTGCATCGGTTGGTGAATGATTGGGAAGTGGCGAAAACCCTCGCGCGCGTGCCCTTCCCCTATCCGCGCGATTTGGCGGATGAATGGATCGCTTCCACCCGCGCGCAGATCTCTGCCGGCGCCGCTTGGCATTTGGCGGTAACGCGGATGGAGCATGGCGCGGAAGCGCTGCTTGGCTGTGTTGGCCTGACGCTTGATCCCAAAAATCCTCGAGAAGCGGAGCTTGGCTATTGGATCGGTCGGCGCCATTGGGGGCAGGGGCTTGGGCCGGAAGCGGCGGGGCGCCTCGCGCATTGGGCGCTGGCCAATCTTGATATTGATCGGCTGGTGGCCTCAGCGCTTGTGGATAATGAACGCTCGGCGGCGGTGTTGCGGCGGATTGGCTTCAAGGAAAGCGGCGCGGGCAGCCAGGAGTTTATTTCTCGCGGTGGGGCCATGCCGGTGCGGCTATTTACCGCCACGCGGATGGATATCGCGGCTGAGGCGCCAGCGCCGGTGATGGCAGCGCCTGCTTCCGGCAAGCCGACGCTTTTGGTCGCGGCAGTGGCGCTGATTGATGGCGAAGGCCGCGTGCTGCTGGCGCGCCGGCCGGAAGGCAAACCACTGGCCGGCTTGTGGGAATTTCCGGGCGGCAAGGTGGCACCTGGCGAAACGCCAGAAGAAGCGCTGATCCGCGAATTGCGCGAAGAATTGGGCATTGATGTCAGCGCCGCCTGCCTTGGCCCCTTCACCTTCGCGTCCCACACCTACGAAAAATTCCATCTGCTGATGCCGCTTTATTTGTGCCGGCGTTGGCAGGGGCAAGTCACAGCCATGGAAGGCCAGGCGCTCGCCTGGGTGCGCCCAATGCGGCTTGGTGATTACGCCATGCCGCCTGCCGATATCCCCCTGGTTGCCATGTTGCGCGATTTCCTTTGAGCTTACGTGTCACGACAGGAGAGACCCATGCCGAACCCGACCGCCTGCCTGCTGATCATCGGCAATGAGGTGCTTTCCGGCCGCACCCGCGATGCCAATCTGCAATTCCTGGCGACACGGCTGGGCGAGATTGGCATTCCCATGAAGGAAGTGCGCGTGATCCCCGATGTGCCGGAAGTGATCATCACTACGGTCAATGAAGTGCGCGCGAAATTCGACCATGTTTTCACCACCGGCGGCATTGGCCCTACCCATGATGACATCACCAGCGAATGCGTCGCGCGCGCCTTTGGCGTGCCCTGGGAACCGCATCCGGATGCCTGGCATGCGTTGGAATCCTATTACGCGCGGCAGACCCCGCCCGGAGATTTCAACGCAGCGCGGCAACGCATGGCGACCATGCCACGCGGCGCAATTCTGATCGAGAATTCGGTTTCCATCGCGCCGGGTTACACCATCGGCAATGTGCATGTGATGGCGGGTGTGCCGCGCATCATGCAATCCATGTTCGAAGCGTTGGCGCCGCGGCTGCAAGGTGGCCCGCCCATTCTCTCGCGTAGCGTGCATGCGCATGGCGTAGTGGAAGGGGGCATCGCCGAAGGACTGGCCCTAATCCAGCAGCGCTATGGCGATTTGGATCTCGGTTCCTACCCCTATTATCGCCAGGGCGGTGGCGGAGGGGTCGCCGTTGTCGCGAAGGGCACTGATCTGGCAGCGATTGAAGCCGCCATTCAGGAAGTTTTCGCGCTAATGCAAAAATGCGGTGGCACGCCGGCGATGGGGGAGCCTGGGTAATCAACTTAGGCGCCGCTGACGGAGCGCCTTCAGACGGCCCGACGTTCCGGCGGCAGGCGCGACAGGCGACGAAACACGGAATAGGCCGCTGCCGCGCTTGCTTCCTGCATCGCGCCTTCGCGCACCTCGGCCTGGTTCCACATCCAGCTTTGTGGCGGGTCGTCACGCATCGTCCAATCGGGAAAGATCCGTTCCGGCGTATCGCCCACATGCAGCAGCGCCACATCAACATGCCTGTCATCGGCCAGGATGCGCCCGAAGGTTTCTGTCACCGCCGCACGCGGGCCTTCCAGCATTTGCATGAACATATCGGCACGGCAGATCAAGGCGCCGGTAATCGCGTTTTCAGCGTTGCGCGCCCGCGCTGCGGTTAGGATATCATCCAGCATCGGCGCATTGAAGCCGAAGGGGCGAGAGGTATAGATAAGCTGACAAAGGCGCATTGGCATGTTTGGCTTCCCGGACGCGGTTTGGGGAAGCTTAGGCGAAGCGGCCACGGAAAGGGGAAAAATTCGTCATGAATGAAGAAAATTTCCACAGGCTGCTGCATCGCCCCGGCACGTTGGTGGATATTGGCGCGCATGATGGGCTGCTGACCATCCCACTCGCGCGCCTACCCGGCAGCCGCGTGCTGGCCTTTGAACCGCTGCCGAGCGCCTTTGCCAGGCTGCAATCTGCCTTGCGCGCGGCCTTTGGCGGCGATCCCGCCAATGTCGCGTGCCACCACGTCGCGCTTGGCGACCATCAGGGCAGCATCACCCTTGCCATGCCGGTTTTAGATGGCGTGGCGCAGGAACAATGGGCCAGCACCGCCAAGGATTACGCGGCGCATGTCTCGGCCCGTGTTGCGGTGGAACGCTTCACCGTGCCGATGCGCCGGTTGGATGATTTCGCCCTGGCCGATGTGACGGCCATCAAGCTGGATGCCGAGGGTGCCGAATATGAAATCCTGCGTGGCGCAAGGGAAACCTTGCTGCGCTGCCGCCCCGTGCTGACCTTGGAAGTGGAAGAACGCCACCGTGCGGGCAGCACCTATGCCGTGCCGGCCTTCCTGGATGCGCTGGGCTATGATGTGTTTTTTGAATTGAACGGCGCCTGGCACCCGATAGCTGATCTGGATCGCGCGACAATGCAGCGGGCTTCACCTGATCCTTCGGTTTTTGAAGCCTCGGACCCTTATGTTTTTGTCTTTTATGCGCTGCCGCGGGAGGAAAGTAGCGGGATGCTCGCAAAGCTGCGCCGGGCTGGATAGGCGCTTCACAACCACATCACATCGCCAATCTTGCGCGCGCCGGCAACCAGCATCGCCAGCCGATCAAAGCCAAGGGCGATGCCGCTGGTGGCCGGCATGCCGTGTTCCAGGGCCGTCAGGAAATCCTCATCAATGTCCCAGCCGCGCTCACCGCTGATGCGGCGGCGTTCGGCTGTATCGGCAATGAAGCGTGCGCGTTGTTCGGCTGCATCGGTCAGTTCATCAAAGGCATTGGCCAATTCCAGGCCGGCGACAAATAATTCAAAACGCAACGCGGCGCGTGGGTCCGCCGGGTCGCGCCGGGCGAGGGCTGCTTGCGGTGCCGGCCAATGGGTCAGGAAGGTCGCGCGGCCACGGCCAAGCTGAGGTTCGATATGTTCCAGCAGCAGGCGGAAGAACAAATCCTCCCAGCCTTCATCCGCGCGTGTGGTGAAGCCCACAGTCTGTGCCGCCGCGTGCAGCCGTGCCGCATCGCCTTCAGTCGCCAGAATATCCAGCCCATTGCACCAACGCGCGAAAGCCGCCGCCATGGTGATGCGTTCAAAGGGCAGGCTGAGATCGGTTGTCACCGCGCCATGCGCGACAATGCGCGGCGCGACGGCGCGCACATATTCCTCAGTCTCCGCCATCAGCCCCTCAAAGCCGAGGCCCGGGCGATACCATTCCAGCATGGTGAATTCCGGCGCATGGCGCGGTGAGGTTTCGCCGTTCCGCCACACCCGCGCCAATTCAAAAACCGGCCCAGCGCCGGCCACCAAAAGCCGCTTCAGCGCCAATTCGGGCGAGGTGCGGAGCCACAGATCGCGCGATACACCCTGACCCAAATGCGCTTCATATCGTGTGGCGAAGGCGCGCAAATGCACCTCGGCACCCGGGGCGGGGACCAAAGCCGGGGTTTCCACTTCGCGATAGCCGCGGGAAGTGAAAAAGGCGCGGGTCTGGGCGGTAAGTTGCGTGCGGCGTTCCAGAAAGGGCAGCCGCGCGGCGAAGGCTTCCGGGTGCCAGGGGGGCAGGGGCATTGCTGCGCTTTCGGTGCTGGTATAGGCGGAGACGACCATGCCCCAGCCCATCGCCCAGGACCAGAGCCGCACGCTGCGCAGCCCGCAGGATTTGGCGCGCGCTGGTTTGGTGACGGCTGACGCAATACCTGCCCTGGCGGTTGTCGCGGCGCGTTACGCCACCGCCATCACGCCGGCCATGGCTGCACTCATCAACCCGAACGACCCTGCTGACCCGATCGGACTGCAATACATCCCGGACTCGGCGGAGCTGATAACCGCACCGCATGAGCTGGAAGACCCAACGGCAGATGCGCCCTTCACGCCGGTGAAGGGGGTGGTGCATCGCTACCCGGATCGCGCGCTGCTGAAACCCTTGCTCGCCTGCCCGGTCTATTGCCGGTTTTGTTTCCGGCGCGAAAAGGTTGGCCCCGATGGCGGTTTGCTGACGGAAGCGGAATTGCAGCAAGCGCTTGGGTGGTTTGAAGCCAATGCCGCGATCCGCGAAGTGATCCTCACCGGGGGCGATCCGCTGATGCTTTCTGCCCGGCGTTTGGGTGAAATCCTTGGGCGGCTGGCCGACATGGCGCATATCGAAACGCTGCGCATCCATACGCGCGTGCCGGTGGCTGACCCGGCGCGGGTAACTGCTGCGCTAGTGGCGGCGATGCGGCAGACCAAGCCTGTTTTCATCGCCGTGCATGCCAACCACGCGCGGGAATTCACGCCGGATGCGGCATTGGCGCTGGCGCGACTGGCTGATGCTGGGGTTCCCCTGCTTGGACAATCCGTATTGCTGCGCGGGGTGAATGATGATGCGCTTGCGATGGAAGCCCTGCTGCGCGCCATGATCCGCAACCGCATCAAACCCTATTATTTGCACAGCCTTGATCCGGCACCAGGCACGGCGCGGTTTCAGGTGCCGGAAACGGATGGCCTGATGCTGATATCGGCATTACGCGGCAGGCTGCCAGGGCATGCGCTGCCGCTTTTTGTGCGCGAAACGCCGATGGGGGGCGGGAAGAAGCCAGTTTCCTGACAGAACACTTGGCCTGACAGCATTCCGGCACTTTGGTCTTCAATTCAATAATTGCTCATTCGTATGGACTGCGCCTAGGATCATGCAGAAAGCGCCTTGCATGACAGGAAGTGATTTATGTCAGAGACCACAGCCGCACAATTTTCTTCCCAGCCTGGCCGGCCCGATAATGGCCCTCCCTCCGCCACGCTGTTGGAACATATCAGGAAACTTCAGTCTGATGGTCTGTTGCTGCTGGACCATCTCACGAAGCGCCCGTCACGCCATTTCCTGGCCGGCGCAGCGCCCAAAGAAACCGATGGTAAGGCCCAAGCTGGAGCGAATGGCAAGGATAAATCGCCTAAGGAGTCGGGCGAAACGTCACCGACCAGTGACCTTGATCTCTCATTCGAACCGCTTCGTCGGAATCCGGAGGCAATAGCAAACGACCCCGAGCTGTTTCCAGCCCTGGTTTGCGTCGTGGATGAGTTGGCTCGCCTTGCCTATCCCGCAACACCCGATTCAATCGAAAGGTCAAGAAGGAAATTCACCGCATCAGGTTTCTTGCTGTTTTGCTTTCTGATTCTGGGACTAGCTTCCGCCTTGCTGATGTCTTCGAAGATCATTGAAGGTCGAAACCTTGTTGCGGATTCGCGCGCGGTACTGACGCAGGCGCAGGAAAGCTATAGGACTCTTTCCCGGCTGAATCCCGAAAATTTTGTGACCATGGAATGTGTCAAAGTGCCTGCGTCGGATTGCGAACCGAAGCTGGCTACGCCCGCGCCATCAGCGGAATTGGTCAATGCATACCCCTATTGCGAACCGGACTCTCCGCTAGGATCCGCAGAAGACCGCAAAACTCGCTTTTACCTGCAGCCCAAATCAACTGATGCGAAGCAGCTATGTTCACAACTGGGCGAACAGAAATTGCGGGAGCGCATGATTTTTGCGCGCCTCCAGGGGTGGAACTGCGAAATGGCCAAGGCACCTTTTCTTGCCGATGCTTTTCTGCGACTTGGCCTGGAACTGAGAACCGTGGTGCGTGGGGAATTTCACAACAAACTGCATTACACCGAATGTACCGATTGGTTCATGAGCAACGAGGATCTCCTGCGTCATTGGCAAAGGTCCGAACTGCGGGCGATACCGACTCTGCAATTGTTGAGCCAGCACCTTCTGCCTGGTGCGATGGCCATGCTTGGGGCAGCGATTGCAATGTTAATGAACCAAAATCGTGCGCGCCTTGATGGAAGATTGCGCGACAATTTTCTGAGCACCCTGGCCATGGTCATCATGCCAACATCCTTGGGGGCGCTTATCGGCCTTGTTTGGGGTACGAATCCCGATATCATTACGGCAAACCAAATCAAATTCGGTGATTTCAGCTTAAGCTTGGCGGTGGTCGCCTTCTTCGTCGGCTTTGTGTTTGAGGATGTTCTGAATTGGCTAAGGCGCGCCTTGCTTTCAACCTTGGAGAATAATGCATCCACGAAAATTGTCGTGAAGTCATGATATCAGGCTGCGCCTTGCCGCGACACCAGGACGGACCGGTGTC
>JBIIIE010000109.1:0-8611 GCA_044235135.1 Roseomonas sp.
CCTGACCGCTTCCGAAGCCGCGCGGCGCATCGCCGCAGGCACCCTGACCGCATCCGCCTTGGCCGAGGCTTGCTTGGCGCGCATCGCCGAACGCGAGCCTGAGGTGCGGGCCTTCGCCTGGCTCGACCCCGCCTTGGTGCGGCGCGGGGCGGCGGCGCTGGATAAGGGCGGGCCGCCGGCGCCGATGAAGGGGATTCCTTTCGGTGTGAAGGATGTGCTGGATACCGCCGATATGCCCTCCCAATATGGCTCACCGATTTGGGCGGGGCATAGACCGCGCAGTGATTCAGCCGCGGTCGCCATGGCGCGGGCTGCTGGGGCGTTGATCATCGGCAAGACGATCACGACCGAATTTGCCACGCGCCATCCGGGTGCGACGACCAACCCTGCGAATAAGCACCATACGCCGGGCGGGTCTTCATCGGGTTCCGCAGCTGGCGTGGCGGCGGGGTTCTTTCCGCTGGCTTTCGGCACGCAAACCGGCGGCAGCATCATTCGCCCGGCGGCGTTTTGCGGCATTGTCGGCTTCAAGCCGAGCTTTGGCGCCATCCATCGCGGCGGCATGAAGGTGATCAGCGAAAGCCATGACACGATCGGCGTCATGGCGCGCAGTGTGGCCGATTGCGCGCTTTCCATGGGCGCAATGACGGGGCGCGATTACGGCAATCCCGAAACCAAGCTGCCGCGCGCGCCGCGTTTGGCCTTCACCCTTGGCCCGCCTGCCGCCAAGGCAGCGCCCGAGACTTTGGCGCTGATGGAACGCACCATCGCGGCATGTCGCAAGGCGGGGGCGGAGGTCGTTGAAATCACCTTCCCCGCGCTGATGGCCGAAGCTTTTGAGGCGCATGAATATGTGACGAATATGGAAGGCTTGCAGTCGCTCGGCTGGGAATTGGTGGCGGCGCGGGCGCAGCTTTCCGATGTGCTCAAGGAAAAGCTGGATTGGGCGAAGCGCTTCCCCACCGCGCAGCTTGATGCCTGCAAGGCCACGCAGGCCAAGGCGCGCGCGGCCTTGCCTGCTGCGATTGAAGGCTTTGATGCGGTGATCACGGCCTCCGCAGCCGGAGAGGCACCGGCGGGCATTGGCTGGACGGGTGATCCTGCCTTCAATTCGCTCTGGACCCTGCTGCATGGTCCCTGCGTGACGGTGCCGGCGGGGGCAGGGCCGCAGGGCTTGCCGCTTGGTGTGCAAATCGCTGGCCGCATCGGCGAAGATGCCAAGGTGCTGGCGATTGGGGAATGGGTGAGGGGGGCGCTGTGAGGCGCCTGCCTCACCGCACCATGCTGTAACCGGGCACGCCCTTCAGCGCCTCGGTCGTGTCAAAATCGCGCAGCACCGCGTCATCGGCCATTTCAACCTCAACGCAGCGATCGGCGTATTTGCCGGCGAGGTGCCGTGCGCCGACATCGCCGGTAATCGCCAGCATTTCCGGCAGGAATTCGCGCGACCAGAGCATGGGATTGCCCTGCTTGCCGCGGAAGGTCGGCATGACAATGGCGCGGCCTTCTTCCGGATCGAAGGCTGCCATCAGCCGATCAAGCATGGCCGCACTCACCAGCGGCATATCGCCAAGGCACACCATGAAGCCTTCAATATCTTCCGGCAGCGCACGAAGCCCGGCCTTGAGCGATGCGGAAAGCCCCTGGGCGTAATCCTCGGCAATCGCGAATTGCACCGCGCGCCCGGCAAGCGCTTCTTCCACCCGGTCATGTTCATGCCCGGTTACCACCACCACGGGCCGAGCATGGGAAGCCAGCACCTGATCCACCACGCGCACCACCATGGGCACGCCATCATTATCGGTGACCAGCAGCTTGTTCAGCGGCGCCATGCGCCGTGACCGCCCAGCCGCCAGCACAATCGCCCCCACGCGACGGCCTCGGCGAGGTGCCAGTGCGGGCGGTGGCGTGCGCGGCGCCTGGTCTCGTGGCAAGGGCCGCAATTCGATTTCCTTGAGAAGGCCGCCCACACCCATGGCGCCGATATCTTCGGGTGTGACGTCAAGCCCCGCGAAAAGCCGTTGCAGCACCCAATCAAAGCCATTCAGCTTGGGGCTCCGCGCACAGCCAGGCAGCACCATGGCGGGGATTTTGCCGATATGCCCAAGGCAGAGCAGATTGCCGGGATCAACCGGCATGCCGAAATGATCAATCACCCCGCCGGCACGCACAATCGCGGCAGGCCCAACATCGCGCCGATCCACGACCGCAGAAGCGCCGGCCACCAGCAGCATCTCAGCCCCCGCACGGCGGAGCCGCGACAGCGCATCGGAAATCGCAACCGTGTCATGGCGCACGCGTTCCACGGGCAATAGCGTCCCACAAAGCCCGGCGATGCGTTCTTCCGTGGCTTCCACCGCGCCTTCCATCACGCTTTCCTTGATGCCGGGCAGTTCAGACAGCACCAGCCCGACTTTCAAGGCACGGAAAGGATGAATGGCAAGCACCGGCCCCGCGCCACTTTTGGCGACCGCTTCCACCACGCCCAGCATTTGCCCCGGCACCGCGAAGGGAATGACCTTAATGGTCGCGACCATTTCCTTGGTATTGACCGGCGTGAAATTGGGCAAAGTCGCAATGGTCAGGCTTTCATCCACCGCATTCATGCGCGCGATGCGCCTGGTATCCAGCACCAAAAGCCCAGCGGTTTCAGCAAGGATATTCACACGCCCGGTGGCCGCGCGGGAGCGTGCGAGCAAGGGTGCGGCCAGCACCTGGCCCAATCGCTCCGCCGCTTCATCTTCCGGCACATCGCCCACTTCAAGCCGCGCGGCGATGACCTCCCGATGGCCACCCTCTCGCAAAGCGGCGATGGCGCCATCATCCAGCACCGTGCCCTTTTTCAGGACGCGGCCGGTCAGGCGCATAGTATGCGCCAGGATCGCGCCCTTCGCTTCTTCAAGCCGCGTCGGGCCGAATATCATGCCGCGACACCGGGAATGGGCCTGACCGCGCCAAGCGCGGCACCGCGCCGGGCCGCCACGATTTCCGCCATGATGGAAAGGGCGATTTCGGGTGCGGTAATCGCTTCGATATTCAAACCAACCGGTGCATGGATCCGCCCCATCGCTGCTGCATCATGGCCCAGTTCCGTCAAACGTGCCACGCGCTTCGCATGCGTGCGCCGGCTGCCGAGCGCGCCGATGTAAAATGCCTCGCTCTTCAACGCCGCATCCAAAGCGGGGTCATCCAGCTTCGGGTCATGCGTCAGTGTCACCACGGCGGTGCGCGCATCAGGCGCCAAGGCCGCCATCGCTTCATCGGGCCAATCGGTTGAAAGGGTCACGCCGGGCAGGCGTTCCTCACTCGCAAAGGCGCGGCGCGGGTCCACCACCACCATGGCAAAGCCAAGCGGTGCGGCCATGGGCGCCATGGCCTGGGCGATATGCACCGCGCCGACAACAATGATGCGCAGAGGCGGGTTATGCGGATGGATGAACCAGGTCTCCTCACCCAGCGTCACGTTGCCCGCTTCTTCGCTGCCGAGTGCGGCCTTGGAGGCTTCCGCCAGCGCCGCCGGCATATCATCACCGGGCCAGAGCAATTGCGCGCCATCGGAAAGCCTGGTCAGCAGCACCACGGGGCGCTTCGCGGCGCGTTCGGCTTGCAGCCGCGCAAGGGTTGCGGATTTCATGAAAGCGGCTCCACAAACACCTTCACCTTGCCGCCGCAGGAGAGCCCCACTTCCCAGGCGCGTTCATCGGAAATGCCGAAATCGAGCAATTGCGGCGCGCCGCTTGCCATAGCTTGCCGCGCGGCATCCGCAACCGCCCCTTCAATGCAGCCGCCCGAAACCGAGCCCGCCAGCTTGCCGGATTTGGTGATGGCCAGGCGCGATCCTGCCGGGCGCGGCGAGGACCCCCATGTTTCCACCACGGTGGCGATGGCCACATCCTCACCGGCTGCCTTCCAAGTGGCGGCGATGGCCAGGATATCTTCGGCATTGTCATTCTGGGTCATGCGACCATCCTTCTGCTTTGGCCGGTGCGCGGGTCCGATAAGGTTTGGATCAGGGCGCGCAGGCTTTCAAGATTATGCACGGGCCGGAAATCATCCACATGGGGCAGCATGGCCCGAATGCCTTGGGATTTCGGTTGAAACCCCGAAAAGCGCAGCAGTGGATTGAGCCAGATCAGACGCGTACAGGATTGCCGAAGCCTTTCGGTCGCCTCCGCCAGCCCCGCCGCGCCTTCGCGGTCCAGCCCATCCGTGATCAGCAGCACCACCGCGCCCTGGCCCAAAACGCGCCGCGCCCAAAGCTTGTTGAACAGGCCAAGGCTTTCGCCAATCCGTGTGCCGCCCGACCAATCCGGCACGATATGGGACACCATCTCGAAGGCGAATTCCGGATCGCGATGGCGCAATTGCCGCGTCACATTGGTCAGCCTGGTGCCGAACAGGAAGCTATGCACACGGTCGCGTTCATTGGTGACGGCATGGAGGAAATGCAGCAGGATTTGCGCATAACGCGCCATGCTGCCGCTGATATCGCACAGCACCACCAGGGGCGGCGGCTTTTCCTGCCGCTGCTTGTGTTCCAGCTTGAGTATATCGCCCCCAAGGCGCAGGCTTTGGCGCAAAGTGGCGCGTAAATCCACAATGCGGCCCGATGGGTGCGTGCGAAAGCGCCGTGTGGGTTTTTCATCCAAGGGCAAGGTGAGTTTGCGGATTTCCTGCTTCGCGGCGGCGATTTCCGCTGCCGACATGGCCTCAAAATCCAGCTTTTGCAGCTTTTCCCGGTCGCTGACCGTGAAGCTCATATCCTGGCGCGGCGGTTCCGGCTCCGGCGGGCGGGGCTTTGGTTTGTCGCCCTGCATCGCTTCCGCCAAACGGCGCGATGCCGGCGGGGGTTTTTCGGAAGGCGGCTTATGGCCATCCAGCGCCGCCATGGCGGCGGCATGGGCGGCGGCTTCCGGATCGCGCCAGAATAATTGGAAGGCCTGATCAAACAGCTCGAAATGCTCACGCCGATGCACCATTACGGCGCGCAAGGCGGCATGGACCTGCCGGCGATCAGCGATGTCAATCGCTGCCAGGGCAGCAAGGGCGCTGAGTGCCTCGCCCGGCCCAAGCGGCAGGCCGGAACGGCGCAACAACCGCGTGAAGGCCAGCAGATTGGCCGCGATATGCCCGCCCGCACCCGGCGCCGAGGCCAATAATGGCTGGCCGCCGGCGATGATCCGGGCAGGGTCGCGGTCCGGCGTCACCCGGCCCGAGCCTCCGCAATCAGCCGCGCCGCTTCCTCGCCCTTCAGCTTCGCGATGTCATCCTGGTATTTCAGCAAAACGCCGAGGGTTTCATCCACCACGCCTTGTTCCAGCGCCTTGGCATCAAGTGCGGCCAAAGCCTGCGCCCAATCAATCGTCTCGGCCACGCCGGGCAGCTTGAAGTAATCACCCTCACGCAGCTTTTGCACGAAGGCGACCACCTGCGCGGAAAGCGCTTCCGGCAGGCCGGGGGCGCGGAGTTTCAGGATGGCACGCTCACGCGCCGCATCCGGGTAATCCACCCAATGATAGAGGCAGCGCCGGCGCACCGCATCATGCACTTCGCGTGTGCGGTTTGACGTGATGATCACAACGGGCGGGGTCGCCGCCTTCACCGTGCCAAGCTCAGGAATCGTGATCTGGAAATCAGCGAGGATTTCCAGCAAAAACGCCTCAAAAGGCTCATCCGCGCGGTCAAGTTCATCAATCAGCAGCACGGCGGGGCTGCCTTCCAAAGCATCCAACAAGGGGCGCGGCTGGAGGAATTTGCGGTCATAAATGCCGCGATCAAGCGCGGCGCGGTCCACATCGCCGGCGGCTTCCGCCAGGCGGATCGCCATCAATTGCCGCGCGTGATTCCATTCATAGGCCGCTGATGAAATATCCAAGCCATCATAGCATTGCAGGCGCACCAACCGGCGCGGCAGGCGCGCCGCCAGCACTTTCGCGATTTCCGTCTTGCCGGTGCCGGGCTCACCTTCCAGGAATAGCGGGCGCCCCATGGTGAGCGCCAGATGGATGGTGGTGGCGAGCGCCTTATCAGCAACATAGCCACCCGCGCCAAGCAGCGCCTGGGTTTCGGCGACGCTTGCGGGCAGGCTCACTTGAACATCAACGCGACAATGACAAGCCAGATCGCGCCCCCCACCCAGGCGAGCAGCGGAATGCCAAGCGGCGCTTCCGGCAGCAATTCAAAGATTGAAATGCCGCCGCCGGTGACGGGCGGGGCAGGCATTGGTGCGGGGGCAGCGCCCGGGGCAGCGGGTTCGGCAGCGGCCACAGCAGCGGCGAAGCGGTCAAAGAACTGGTCGGACATTTGCTTGGCGGTCGCATCAATCAGCCGCGCGCCAAGCTGCGCCATCTTGCCGCCGACCTGCGCTTTGACCGCGAATTTCAGCAAGGTCTCATTCGGGCCTGCTTCTTCGAGCGATACGTCAGCGCCGCCCTTGGCGAAGCCCATGGCGCCGCCATTGCCTTCCCCGGTGATGGTATAGGAAGCCGGGGCCTGGATGTTTTCCAGCTTCACCTTGCCGCCGAATTTCGCCGCCATGGGGCCGATCTTGACCGCCACCTTGGCCTCAAAAGCGTCATCGGCGGTTTTGGTCACGCTTTCGCAGCCGGGAATCGCGGCCTTCAGCATTTCGGGGTCGTTCAGCGCGTCCCAGACGCGCTGGCGGGGCGCGGGGATACGGCGCTCGCCATTCATATCCATGGGGTGATCTCCTGCTTCGCCCCAAACTAGGGGCGCAAGGCCATGGGGGGAAGGGGGCGCCCCCTTGTGGTGCGGCGGATCATCCGGCAATCACGGTTTGAACGGGCCGGAGCCCGCAAGGATTGAGGGAGTCCCTGGCCCATGAAAACGACCAGCTTCGCCCTGATGCTGTTTCTCGCCCTGCCCTTGCCGGTTCAGGCCGCCGGGGTGTCCGGCGCGGGCATGAGCCTGGCCTGGGGTCTGCCCTTCGCTGGGCTTTTGCTGTCCATTGCGCTGATGCCCCTGGTCGCTGGCGCCCTTTGGCATCATCATTACGGCAAGATCGCTGCGGGTTGGGCCTTGTTGCTGGTGCTGCCTTTCGCCGCCGTATTCGGGCCGGAGGTTGCCGCCTCAGAGGTCTGGCACATCATTTTGCAGGAATACATCCCCTTCATTGCCCTGCTGCTGGCACTTTACGTCACGGGCGGTGGGGTGCTGCTGAAGGGCACGCTGATCGGCACACCGGCGACGAATACCGCCCTGCTTGCCTTCGGCACGGTGATCGCGAGTGTGATGGGCACCACCGGCGCTTCCATGCTGTTGATCCGCCCGGTGCTGCGCGCCAATGCCTTTCGCAAGCAGAAAACCCATACCTTTGTGTTTTTCATCTTCCTGGTGAGCAATATCGGTGGGTCGCTCACGCCGCTTGGTGATCCGCCGCTTTATCTGGGCTTCCTGAAGGGCGTGTCCTTCTTCTGGACCACCACGCATATGTTCGGCGAATTCCTGGTCTGCGCGGTGCTGCTACTTGGGATTTATTACGTGTTGGATTCCTGGGCCTGGGCGCGCGAAAAGCCGACGCAGCCCGTCATCGAAAAGCGCGAAAAGCTGTCCATCCAAGGCTACGTGAATCTTTGGCTGATTGGCGCCGTGGTGGCCATGGTGCTGGTGCAGGGCTATTGGCGTCCCGGCGATGTGGCGCTGTTTGGCGAGAAGATCGGGCTGGAAAGGCTTGTGGGTGTCGCCGTTTTCATCGGCATTTCGGTGCTTTCCATGCGGGTCACGCCACGCAAACTGCGCGAAGATAATGGTTTTGCCTGGGGCGCCATTGCCGAAGTGGCCAAGCTTTTCGCCGCCATTTTCATCACCATGGCCCCGGTGCTGGCCATCCTGCGCGCTGGTACGGCCGGCGCGGCGGCGCCGCTGGTGGCGCTGACTTCCGGCGCGGGCGGGGAGCCGATTCCTTGGGTCTATTTCTGGCTGACCGGCGTGCTTTCCTCCTTCCTTGATAATGCGCCGACCTATCTGGTGTTCTTCAACCTGGCCGGCGGTGATCCTGGCTATCTGATGACCCAGGGCGCGCTGACGCTGGCGGCAATTTCCTGCGGTGCGGTCTTCATGGGGGCCAATTCCTATATCGGCAATGCGCCGAATTTTATGGTCAAGGCGATTGTGGAAGAACAGGGGGAACGCATGCCATCCTTCTTCGGCTATTGCGCCTGGGCTGTGGTGTTTCTGATCCCCATCTTCATCCTGATCACCTTCATTTTCTTCCGAGGATAAAGCCATGCCTTATGTGATCGCCGATGACCTGCCCGATGAACCCGCGGGGGTGCGGTTCCGCCGCCTGCTGGACGCGCCGGAAATCCTGCAAATGCCGGGCGCGCATTTGGGTATCGCGGCCTTGCTGGCGAAAAAGGCGGGGTTTCAGGCGCTCTATATGTCAGGCGCTGCCATGTCCGCCACCATGGGCCTGCCCGATCTTGGCATGATCACGGTGGATGATGTGTCCTGGCATGTGCGCCAGGTCGTGCGCGCTTCCGGCCTGCCGGTGCTGGTGGATGGCGATACCGGCTATGGTGAGGCGCTCAACGTCATGCACATGGTGCGCTGCTTTGAAGAAGCCGGCGCCGGCGCCGTGCATCTGGAAGAC
>JBIIIE010000144.1:0-6933 GCA_044235135.1 Roseomonas sp.
TGCCAGGCCACCAGCGTCGCCGCGGGGGCGCGGCGACAGGGGCGGCTTCAGCCACGATCCACCGTGGTGGCCAGCACATAGCCGCCGCCACGCACGGTCTTGATCAAAGCGGGGTTGCGGCCATCATCTTCCAGGCGGCGGCGCAGGCGCGATACCGCAACATCAATGGCGCGATCATAAGGCCCGGCTTGCCGCCCGCGCAGCAAATCCATCAGCATGTCGCGGGTCAGCACGCGATTGGGCCGATCGAGCAGCACCAGCAGCAATTCATATTCACCCCCGGTCAAGGGAACTTCCACCCCATCGGGGTTGAGCAGACGTCGGCGCGTAGGTTCCAAGGTCCAGCCGGAAAACTTGATCACCTTGGCGGGTGGTTCCTTGGCGGCTGCACCATCGCCAGAGGCGCGGCGGAGCACTGCGCGGATGCGCGCCAGCAATTCGCGCGGGTTGAAGGGCTTTGCCAGATAGTCATCAGCGCCGAGTTCAAGCCCCACGATTCGATCCGTCTCCTCACCCATTGCGGTCAGGATCACAATGGGCACATCGGATTGGGTACGCAGCCAGCGTGCGAAATCAAGCCCCGGTTCCCCCGGCATCATCAGGTCGAGCACAACAAGATGATAGCGCCCAAGCGGCCAAAGCCGGCGCGCTTCGCGGGCATCGCGCGCAGCACTCACGCGCAGGCCCTGCTTTTCCAGGAAGCGGGATAGAAGGTCGCGGATTTCGCGATCATCATCAACGATCAGGATATGCGGTGCGTTTTCCATACCAAGTTACATTAGTGGTTTTGTGGCGCCATTCATCAGCCCATGTTGCGAAGTGTATCGGGGGCGGTGCCGGTTGCTCTTCGTTGCACTTTGGCATGCCCGATGCCTTTTGCCAGCAATATTTCCGCCCCATCCTAAGGCGTATCGGATCAGGGCCTGACCTGCCCCCAGACTCACCCGGCCCTGTTTCCGCTGATGCGCCCTGGCCTTATGTGCCGGGGCGCATCGCCTTTTTCGACGGGCTGGCAAAGGCTATGCAGGGACATGACAGACAGTCGCCCTGCCCTGCTCGCCGCCGATGCGCCCCCCTGGGCCGCTGAGGCCCTATTGGCATTGGCGCGAATGGACCCGCAGCTGGCCGCCATTCCTGAAGCCGCCGGCCCGCTCCCTTGGCGGCGGCGGGAAGCTGGTTTCGCCGGCCTGCTCCGAAGCCTTTGCGGGCAAATGATCTCCAATCAGGCAGCCACGGCCATTTGGGGTCGGCTCGCCGCCCTGCCCGGAGCGCTGACGCCTGCCGGCCTGCTGGCTTTGGATGATGATGCGCTGCGCCAAGCCGGACTATCGCGCCCAAAGCTCAACCATGCGCGCGCCCTGGCAGAGGCCTTCGCGCAAGGGCGGCTTTCGGCGGAAGGGCTCGCGGCCTTGTCGGATGACGCTGCCATTGCAGCCATCGCGGCCATTCCGGGCTTCGGCCCCTGGACGGCAGGGGTGCATCTGCTTTTTGGCCAAGACCGGCCTGATATTTTTCCAGCGGGCGATCTGGCCTTGGCAGCATCACTCGCAGCCCTGCGGGGCCTGCCGGAACGGCCCAAGCCCAAGGCGCTTGCGGAACGCGCTACGGCTTGGGCGCCTTGGCGGTCCATGGCGGCGCGGCTGCTGTGGCATCATTGGCGCCATGTGACGGGGCGTCCCGCAGGGGAATAGCGGCTTCGGGACTGCGCCGGGTGAGGCTTTTTGTTGTTGTTTCGTAACTTTAATCGGCTTTTGCCGATTTGTTTACCAAACTCCGCGATAACGGCTTTTGTGACCTCCCAATCAGCCCGCAACCTTCATGACTTCGATTCGCGGCGCCATGAGCCGTCAACCTTTCTTGACCGTGGTGTGACAGTGCCCTTCACCACGCCCATGCTGATGGGCGCGCGCGTCCGACCGAACCAGGATCGCGAGGGGCTTGAGGTGATCATCGCCAACCCGTCAGGGGCAAGCGGTGTCTATATCCTGCCCTGGGCCGCCATTCCGCAGATTTGCAGTCCAACCCTGCATGATCGGCGGCTTTGGTATCTGCTCCGCGATGCCACGATTCTCTCGCCACGAATCGTGCGAGAAGCGGTGGAAACCGCAGCGCTTGAGGGTCTGGCGGGGCGGGAGGCGACGCAAGCCGTAAGCGAAGCACGCGCGGTGCGTGAAGCGCGCGAAAAGCGGATCAATTTTGCCCTGCTTCTCAACCTGATCAGACACGCCGAAGGGCCAAATACGGCGCTGCCCGCGCCCCAACTTGATGACCCCCGACACCTGAGATTGCGCAGCCAGCGTGCGGTGCTGCAATCGGCGCAGCAGCTAAGCATGACAACGGCAGCCGTAGCCAATGCGCTTGAAGAATTATCCCGGGCCTTGAATGGCTTTGGCTTGCCCAATGAAAATGAACCCGCGCCATCGCGCGAATTGATCCATGATCTTCGAAGGCTTGTCGCTGAGATGGGCGCTTGGCGAGAGGAATTTCCGGAAGCCTTTGGGGCGGCAACCGCTCGCATGCTGCAGGAATCACTCGAACAGACGATGACCTGCGCAACACAATCGGTCGAGGAATTCGACCTGATGCTTGGCGATACCTTCGCTGCCATCAAGGCCTGGCGCCAGGATCGGGAGGAACTGCACCAGCGCTTGACCCGATTGGATTGGCTTCTGGATGGTTGGGACCTGATCATTGGCATTTGGGACAGCACCCCCAAGACCGAAAGGGAGAATGCCATCATGGAAATGGCGCTGCTGGCGCCCATCATGCCCAAGGAAATTGCAGGCTGGTTCGGCCTTGATGTTGATTGGGCAAGACCGCATCGAAACCACAAGATTGTCAGGCAATTCGAAGATTGGCGCAGCGGACGCGCCCTGGACATGATCGCGCGCAATGAAAACCTGATCCATTTCCAGGGCAAAAGCCGCAGCCGGCGCATGGAAGTGCAGCGCAAGGCAACCAAGCAGCGACCAGGTGCGGGGCAAGGGTCCAATCCCTTCGCTGCCACAGTCGCAACGCCCGCCCCCACGCATGCGGGGAAACCCACCAGCAAGAATGCGCGCGCTGAAACCCGACAACTTGTTTATGCGCTGGCGGGGGCATCTGACATGGCGCTGGCCAGCGTGGTCGAAATCCTGGACCGCCTGCCGGACCGGCTGGAGGCAGACAGGATATTGGATGCTGCGCGCCCAAGGCTGCGCCAGCTTCGCCCTGCGCGTAGCCTGCAATTCACCCGGCTGCTTTTTCTGCCGCTTGATGGGGCGATTGTGGACAATAAGGAATGGCGGCGCGGAGAAGCAAACCTGCCGCGCAGCGCCCTTCCCGGCATCGCCGAGGCGCTGCGCATTTCCATGGCAGGGGAAGCGGAGCGCCTTGAGGCACGTTTCTCCAGAAAGATCTTTCAGGATTTTGGGGCGGTAGATCGGGCGGGACCCGCGCTCTGGTCCGCGGCTGTGACCCATGCGCCCCATCTGCGACCCGGCCCAAGGTGGGAAAGCACCGGCTTGCGGGATGAGGATTTCAAGGCGCTGGTCGGGATGGCAGCACCGGTATGGCGCCATGCATCGGGACTTTGGGCGGCGATGAAAATGGCTGGCTGGGGACCGCCCGAGGAAGCCGTTCGGGCTGCCTTGGCACCCTTGGCCCAGGAAGACAATGATGCCTTTACCATGGGCCTTGCCACCATCATGCAAAAGGCAACGAGCCCCGGCTTGGTCGCCGCAGCCGCGGCCAGCCTATCGCCTCGTGCTCCGGCCATTTGCGATGCCGCCGTGGATGATTGGCTTGACGGGGCGCGCGTAGCGCTTCCGGCGGAAGGTCTTGCCATGGCGGCAAGCCTTGCGGAATCCTTCGCCCACGCATTTCGGGATTTGGAAAACGCCCCTGTGACCAACAACCCAAGGCGGGGCGAAAAACTGGTCCAAATACGCCAGGATGCGTCAGAAACCTGTCGGCTTGCCTATGAAGAAGGGCTGGATGCGCAAATACTGCGGGCCCTACCATTATTGTGTTCATCCGCCACATCCGAACAAATCAGTGCCCTTGAAGCCCAGGCACGCGCGCTGCGCCGGATCGAATTGGTAGGTCGCAAATACGGGATAGATCATGGCTATGAAGGTGCAGCGCGGCGGATTGGCGCGGCCATCCATGAAGCCAAGCTAAAGCTCGAACCTGCCGGCATGAGCAAGCTTGACTTGACGCGCCTTGCCGAAATCCTGCTTGGGTCTGAAATGGCGCTTGAAATCCTTGCATAGGCCCCGGACCGTGGCATAATTGTCTGTCTGGCTGCCCAAGAGCGCGATTTACAATACAAGGTTAACGGCGTTCAGAACGTGCCGAGAATCGCAACGCCGCAGGCAAGGTCATGTCGTCAGGTATCAGAGCAAGAGAAGGCCAAGCAGACCCCCCCCCAAACCCCGCCGATCCCCAGGGGTTTGCCCAGCGCGGCGTGGTTATACCTTTCACCACGCCCAATCTGCTGGGTGCCCGCCTCAGGCTTGGTGCGGCCAAGGGCAGCATGGAACTTTCCCTGCCATGTCTCGGTGAGGCATCCGAAGGCCAGATCATTAGCGGCCAGGTTTTGGAAAACATTGAGGGCTTGACCCTGCATGACCGGGCGCTCTGGCGGAAATTGCAGTCCATTTCACTCATCACGCCTGAGCGGGTGCGCGATGCCGCGCATGATGTTGCACGCGATGGGTTGCGCGGGCGCGCCGCGATGGAAATGGCAACCAAGCAGGCCATCGCTGATCAGACAGCACTGCGACGGATGTTTTTCCTGTTGCTGACCAATCTGATCCGCCGCACTGAAATGCCGGCGGAAAACACGGTTCCACCAGAACAGGAGAGCCTTACCTATCTCCGCCCCCGCATCGGCAGGGCCATCGGGCGCGTTGCCAGAAGGTTCAAAATCCAGACCGAAGACGTGGAATTGATGCTTGAGGCCTTGGCAGGCGCCCTGATGCCGCTTGGCAAGGCAGGGGATGCGGTCTTGGGCCATCGGCGCCTCGCACTCGCGGAACTTCGCACCTTCGTGCAGGAACTCGGCACCTGGACAACGCCGCGCGTGGGCAGCCCAAGGGGCACCAAGGCGGCATGGATTCTCCGCAAGGCAGCACTCAGCCTATCCTGTGCGGAAGCCGCCATCGCCGAACTTGATCGCGTCATGAACGACACGACGATCCTGCTCAATGCTTGGCGGCGTGATCAGCAATCGGTGCTCTCTCGCATTGCACGGTCGGAATGGTTGCTCGATGGCTGGGATATTGTCATTGCACTTTGGCGGCAATCCGAACCCTCCGATCGGGAAGCCACCCTCTGGGAAATGACCCAGCTTGTGCCGCAATTGCCCAAGGAGATGGAGGCTTGGGCCGGTTTCCCGGATGGCGGTTCGAAAATCCGGCTCGCGCCAATCCCCCATGCGCAGGGCACGGATTGGCGGCAACAAAGGCCGCTGGAATATATCGCGCGGAACGAAGTGCTGCTCGCTGGGGAAGATGCGGCGACACTCGCGACCGAGGCGCGGAAGCTTCGCGAAGCCTATATGGTGCAATCAACGCGCGCATTGGCCGAAGATGCGGGCAGAAAGCACGAAGGTGAAGACGCCCTGGCCCGCATTTCAGGCACGGCTTCCAACGCATCGGATTCGGTATTGCGCCAGGTGGTGGCGGTACTTGATGCCGTTCCATCACGCTCAATGCTTGATCCCATCATCGCTGCGGCACGGCCCAGGCTGAAGCTGTTGCGCCCGCCCCGCCCGATTACCTTCGCACGCATCCTTTTTCTGCCCTTCGATGGTGCGCTGGTTGCAGAAGATGAATGGTCACCGGGCAGCGGTAAATTCCCGCGCGCCGCCATCACCCCGATAGCTGACGCCATAAGGGTAGCAATGGGTCCCCCCGCAGAGGAGATCAGCGCCAATCTTGGCGGTCGGAATTTTTTTGACGTCTTGCTGGTTGATCAGGCCGGACGCCGAGTTTGGGCTGAAGCGGCACGATTGGCGCCGGACCTTGCCTTCCCTGAAGGCCTGCCGGGCCTGGGGCTAAGCGCCCCCCAATGCGCGGAATTGATTTCGCTGGCGGCGAGCATTTGGCGCCATGCTGAACCCATCTGGGAGGCCAAGCTTGCCGCCTTTTCCGGACCTTCCGCGGAATTGGTAACCGCAGCGCTGAAGGGGCCAGCCCAGGAAGGCCAGGCGGCCTTCAGCTTGGCCTTGGTCAGCCTGATGGACAAGGCGCAAAGCCCGGCATCGGTGATCCGAACTGCGGCGAGGCTTTCACCCATCGCCGGCAGTATCGCCGATGAAAAAATTGACGAGCTGATCAAAGCGCCCCCATCCAACCTGCCGATCCAGGATCCGGTGCGCGCCGCCTTTGTGGCAGATGAATACGTATCCCTGCTCAAGGAATTGGAATCTGCGCCACCCGGACGCCAAATGGATCGGCGCGGTGTCATCGGCCCCTTGCTCAATCAAATCGGCAAGGTGATCCAAGATGCCGCACAACAGATCGCCGAAAGGCAAATGCTTCCAACCTTGCAAGACCCCAATGCCAAAAGACGTGCTGCCAGTGTGTTGAACATGGAACATCTGGCCCGGGCATTGCGCCGACTTGAAAAGGCCGGGCGCCGCACAGGCATGACGCAAGGCTTTGATGAATTGGAAAGGGCATATCGGCAACGGCTCAAGGCTATTCTCAACGCCCTCGATGGCGGGGGTTTGCAGCGCGCGGACGTGATCCGAATTGCGGAAATCCTGCTTGGCCCCGAGAAAACACTGGAATTGACCGACCCAATCGGCAAGGCCACGCGCCAGGGTTAGTGAAATTCAAGTGGCATCACTTGGCGATTTGGAACACGCAACCAGCTGGAAATCAGCGCACCTTGGGTGAACCAACATGGACTGGAAGCACCCCTGGCTTGCGGTCAGTGTCGCAT
>JBIIIE010000006.1:0-21306 GCA_044235135.1 Roseomonas sp.
GCATTAGGGGGGTTCCAAGAGGGGCAGGGCTGCGCCATGATCACCCCTTCGGCAATTCATCCCTGCAGGATATTCCCATGGCTCTCCGCTGCGATCTGATAATCCGCGATGCGACCATCATTGATGGCACCGGCGCCGCCAGTCGGCGGGGTGATATCGGTGTATCAGGTGATCGCATCGTGGCGGTGGGCGATCTGGGCGCGGCGAGTGCGGATAGGGAAGTGATGGCGGGCGGCAAGGCAGTCGCACCTGGCTTCATTGATAGCCACACGCATGATGACCGCGCCGTGCTGTGCGGGCCCGCCTGCATGACCTGCAAGATCAGCCAGGGGGTCACCACGGTTGTTGTCGGCAATTGCGGGGTCAGCCTCGCCCCCGCGCGCTTCACCAATCGCCCACCGCCGCCGCTTGATCTGATTGGCGAGGATGGCTGGTGGCGCTTCGACAGTTTCGGCGATTACGCGCATGAGCTGAAAAAACAGGGCTCGGAAGTGAATACCTATGCGCTGGTCGGCCACCAGACCATGCGGGTTGAGGTGATGAATGGCGATGTGATGCGCGTTGCCAATGATGCCGAGATTGAACGCATGCGACTGCGCGTGAAGCAATCCTTGGCGGAAGGCGCATCAGGCTTTTCCACCGGGCTTTATTATCCGCTGAATATGCACGCCACGACAGAAGAAGTAATTGCGGTGGCCGAACCGCTGCGCGCCTATGGCGGCATTTACGTGACGCATATGCGTGATGAGGCGGACCGTGTTTGCGCTTCCATCGAAGAAACGCTGAAGATCGGTGATCGTGTCGGCTGTCCGGTTTGGATCAGCCACCATAAATGCTCGATGCCGGAGAATTACGGGCGGTCCAATCAGACACTCGCGCTGATTGATGCTTATGCGCAAAGCCAGGAAGTCTGCTTCGATGTCTACCCCTATCCGGCGGGGTCCACCGTGCTGATGCCGGATCGGCTGCGCGATGATGTGAAGGTGATGATCACCTGGTCCATTCCGCATCCTGAAATGGCCGGCAAATATCTGTCCGACATTGCGCGCGGCTGGAATACGGATATCCGCATGGCCGCCGAACGCCTGTTGCCGGCGGGACAAATCACTTTCCAAATGGATGAGGCTGATGTGCGCCGCATCATGGCGCATCCCATGTCGGTGATTGGCTCGGATGGCATTCCGCATGATGCGCATCCGCATCCTCGGCTTTGGGGCACCTTCCCGCGCGTGCTTGGCCTTTATGCGCGCGAATTGCGCCTGTTCAGCCTGGAAACCGCCGTGCATAAAATGACCGGGCGCCCTGCGGCGGTGTTTGGCATGGTGGATCGCGGCGTGATCCGCGAAGGCGCTTATGCCGATTTGGTGATGTTCGACCCCGAGACGGTGATTGACCGCGCCACTTTTGAGAACCCGAAGCAGGAAAGCGCGGGGATCGAGGAAGTCTGGGCCAATGGTGTTTCCACCTTCGTCGCGGGCAAGGGTGCCACGGGAGAAAAGCCCGGGCGTCTTGTGACCCGTGGGCGTGCCTGATCAGTCCCAGCGCCAGCGCCAATCCGCCCAAGCCACCGCCAGGCCCAGGAGTGACAGCACCAGCCCCGCCGCGAATACCGCGGCGTGGCTTTCATCGGTCACACGAAACAGCGCCGCCAGCGCAAAACCCGAAATGGCCTGCGCCACCGCAAAGCCCGCTGTCACGCGCACCCAAATCACGCCCGCCAAGGCGCCGGCACGTTCACGCGCCGCCGATAATGCCACGGTGGTAATGCCAAGCGCGGCAAGGCCCGAAACCAGGCCCAGCGGCACCAGCACCCAAAGCGCCTGAGGCAGGGCAAGCGCCAGCGCCACGCTTTGGATGATCATCCAAAGAAAAATGGCAAAACGCCCACCCCAGCGATCCACCGCCCTGCCGCCCAGCAAGGCGCCACTGATGCAGCCCAGGCCAAACAGCAGCCACATGCCCGCGCCCAATTCAACGCCAAGGCCCCTGCCCCGCGCCGCGAGGTCCGAAAGGTAAAGCATCGGCGGCACCAGCCCGGCGCCGGAAAGCGCATAGGCGATGATGATGCCATAAGCCGGCGGGGCGTCGCCTTCCGGCGCGGTTTCTGCCGCGGGCGGGTGCGGCCAAAAGGGGCGCATCATCAACCACAGAACCAGCGCAACCCCGGCAAGCCCGAGCCAGGCCAAGGCCACGCCGCCATGCAGCAATAGCGGCACCACCAGCGCCCCAAGCGTAATGCCGCCTCCGACGCCAAACAGCACCAGGCCACCTGCGCGGCCCCTGCGTTCCGGTGGTGTCACCGCCTGCACCGAAGGGCCCGCAAGACCCATCAACATGCCGCCCGAAATGCCTGCCAGGCAGCGCCAGAAACCGAGCCAAGCCAGCCCGCCATGCCAGGCACAGGCCGCGAAAGCGAGCACCGCCATCGCCATTCCCGCATCAAGGGCACGCGGCACGGAAACCCGCCGCGCCAGCGCCCGCACACCACCCACACCAATCAGATACCCCGTAAGATTGAGCGCCCCAAGCAAGCCCGCTTCCGCGCCATCCACCCACCCCGCCGCCACCATGGCTGGAAACAGCGGCACATAGGCAAAACGCGCAAGGCCAATCCCGGTGCAGGTTGCGGCCGTGCCGGAAAGCGCGATGAGGGTGGCAGGCTTCATGGCGACCTCATGCAGGGCAAGGCAAGCGGCGCGGATTTCCGCGCGGCTGCCCGCAACCGGCTAAGGCCGCTGCCCATTCGAGCTTTTGGCACCAACACCGGTGCCGCCGGCTTCAGTCAAGGCTGGCTTGGCTGCCAAATGCCGCATTCCTTTTTCTCTTTCGTCTGGCCGCCGGAAACCGATACCTGCGATCAGCCCTTCACGCTAGGCGAGTTCGCTGACCAAGACCAGAACGCGCGGCGCGGGGCGCTGAAGCTGCGGAACCAGAATGGCCGGGTGTTTCAAACCCAGCGGCGTGACATGCGCCGCTTGCAGATGATGCGGCCAGCGCCGCTTGACGCCCCCGGATTGAAGGGTGAGAAGGCGTTTCGGCACATCGCCAGTCCGGGATCACATGACAAGCTTCAAGGGGCCGCTGCTTTTGGTGGTGGCCATGGCGCTTTTCGCGCTGCTGGATGCCAATTCGAAATTGCTGGCCGGGCGCTTTGGCGCTGATCAGGTGCTGGTCATCCGCTACGGAACGCTGCTTGGGCTGCTTGGGGGCTTGCGACTTTTCCGGCGCGGTGCCGGTGGGCCAATCCAAACCGCGCATATGGGCCTGCATCTGCTGCGCGCGCTATTCATGGCCGGTTCCGCCTATGGTTTCTTCCTGGCCTTTCGCGATATTCCGCTGGCGGAAGGTTATCTGGTCTATTTCACCGCGCCCTTTTTCACCTTGCTGCTGGCCGCCTTGGTGCTGGGCGAAAGAAATGGCGGCGCAGTCTGGTTCTGGTCGGCGGTCGGTTTTCTTGGGGTGATGGTTGCCATGTTCCCGGCGCTGGCCGCATCAGGCTCACCCACCGCGGTGCCTTGGCACGCCTATGCCTGGGCCTTTCTTGGCACCATCACCTATGCCGGGTTTCTGACCATCAGCCGCAAGCTGCGCGCGGAACAGAATGCGGCCCGGTTGATCTTCTGGTCCTCAGGCCCGTTATTTGTGGCAATACTTCCCTTTGCCATCGCCGAATGGGTGGCACCCAATGCGCTTGATTGGGTGGCGCTGATCGCCAATGGGCTCTTTGCCGGTGGCGCCACCCTCGCCCTGGCAATAGCCTTCAGCATAGATCGCGCGGCGCGACTCGCACCCTTGGAATTCACGGCCCTTGTATTCGCGCTGATCCTGGACGCCGCCATCTGGCAGCTATGGCCTGGCGGCTGGACGCTGGCCGGCACGGCGATTGTTGTCTTTGCCTGCCTGATGAGTGAACGCGCCGCGCGCAATGATCCGCATTGAAGCCTTGCGCGTCAGGGAATTTCGGCGGGGAATTGGTGCGTCCCATCCGCGGCAAGCGGCAGCGCCACCACGCGCTGCACCGCTGAGACGGGCAGAACGCCGTAGAGATGCGGAAACAGCCCGGAACGAGAACCGCCACTGGCAGCTTCCCATTTCAACGCCACCCCCAAGCTGGCCGCCGCCACTTCCACCATCAACAGATCGGCAATCCCGGCGCGATGCTTGGCGGCACTGGCACGCAATTGTTCGGCGGTTGAAAAATGCAGGAAACCATCGCGCACATCATCCGCGCTGCCTTGGTAAAAGCCAAGCGCCTCTGCCGCGCGCCAATCGGCGGCCCGCACAAGGGTATAGATGAAGCCATCCATGGTCATGATGGTTAAGGTTTCCTCATGGCGCGCAAATCCCTTCGGCTAAGGTGACCAACACATGGCGGTGACCTTCACGCATCGTCAAGCATGGCTGTGATTTACGTCAATTTCCTGACGCATAAGCCGGGCCAGCACTGCAACATCGCGGCCATTGGCCCGGGTCCGGCAATCCCGCCTGGCCGGGTTTAGCGGCGGCGCTCACCTTCATGTGCAAAGGGCCGCATCGGACGATGCCACGGAAAAAAAAGTCGCTTACGGCGGAAAACCTGCCTATAGTCAAAGGACCATGATGATGCTGATCCAAAAACTGCTTTGGATTTCGGGACTTGCGCATTCACGGCGCAGGCATCACGCACCGCTTCAATCAGGCGAAAAGCCGGAAGCTATTGCGAAAGGGCGCTACCTTCGCGCGCTTCTCACCAGCCTGCTGATCGGTCCCGCCTTGTTGGGCGGTACGGCGTTAGGTGCGGAAGAACCGATACGCCTGCGGGTCGTGGGGGGTCTTGCCGATGTAGGGCAGTATTTGCGCTACGAACAACCTTTCTGGCGGGACCGCATCGCAACCGCCACCAATGGGCGGATCACCGCGGAAATAGCGCCCTTTGACCGTAGCGGCATCAGGGGGCAGGAAATGCTGTCGCTGTTGCGGCTTGGCGTTGTTTCCTTCGGAACCGCCTTGCTTGCGGTGGTCAGTACCGAAGAACCTGAATTCAACGCGATAGATCTTCCTGCCGTAAACCCCGATATCGGCGCCTTGCGACGTTCGGTCGCGGCGTTTCGCGGACATCTGGCCGAAACGCTGCGTGAACGTTACGACGTTGAATTGCTTGGTGTCTATACCTATCCGGCGCAGGTGGTTTTTTGCCGACGGCCATTCTCATCCCTGTCGGATCTTGCGGGCCGTCGCGTTCGAACTTCCTCTGTCGGTCAATCAGAAATGTTCACCGCACTCGGCGCGGTCCCTGTGGTCATTCCTTTCGCCGAAACGGTAAATGCCATCAGGTCGGGCGTCGTTGAATGTGCGGTCACCGGCACATTATCCGGCAATGACATCGGCCTGCATGAGTTTACATCGCATGTGCACAGCATGGCGATCACTTGGGGTCTTTCGATATTCGGGGCCAATCTGGGCACCTGGAAGGCGCTGCCCGATTGGGCGCGCGATATGCTGCGCCAGGAAGTGGCCAAGCTTGAAGCCGATATCTGGCATGCGGCAGATCGGGAAACGGGTGAAGGCCTTGCCTGCAATTCCGGGCAGGCTAATTGTCAGAATGGGCGTCCTGGCAGCATGGTTGTGGTGCCGGTTTCCGAAGCCGATCAGCAAAGACGGCGCCAATTGCTGACCGAAGCCGTCTTGCCGGGATGGGTCCGCCGTTGCGGCCCTGATTGCGTTGACGCCTGGAACAAGACGCTCGCCCCGATCCTGGGTATCAGCGCCCGTCCGGAATAGCGGCATGTTTTCCTCGCGCTTTTTACGTCACGCGGTATTGGTTGCCTCGCTCGGTTTATTGATTGCGCAAGTTGTGGCAACCGCCCTGATGGTAAATCGCGCGAAAGAGGCGCAAATTGTCGCGGCGATCGATTCCCTCAATAAGATCAGCCGATCAACCGAAGCTGCCATCAACCGATCATTTGTGCAGGTGGATGCGATGCTCGCAGGGCTGCCGGCCGTGCTTGCGCCCTTTCAACGCGATGGCAGACTTGAAGTGGCGCAGGTCAATCGTGTTCTGCGTGAATTGAACAATCAGAACTTCACCTATCGTGACATTCTTCTGATCGGCGCGGATGGATTGCCGGTTGCGACTGCCTTGCCGGTCTCTCGCCGGCGCCGGCTGCCCTTGCCTGGGCCATATTCCTTTTCCGAAGTGGCGGCGCGTGGCGTCAGCGTTGCCATTGGTGGGCCGGTGCTGAATGCCAGTACGGGCGAATGGACCCTGTTCTTTGCGCGCAACATTGTCCTGCCAAGCCTGGGGCCGGTCATGGCTGTCGCCGAAGTGCCCATCCCGGTTGTGCAGAGTATTCTCTCTGGCGCTGGCGAAAGCCTTGGCCTGCGCGTTACGCTGGAACGGGAAGATGGCACGCTGCTGGCATCCGTGCCGCACGACGAAACGCGCATCGGCCAGAAATTGGTGCCAAACGCTGCCAATCTGCGCAGCGATGAAGCAAGGCTTGAAGTCAAAAGCCGCTTTTCCGATGAAGCGGTCTTCGCAGTCGTTCGCCCTTCGCTCTACCCCGCGCTTTTTGTCACGGTCACGCTGCAAGTGGATGCGGCGCTTGAGAGTTGGTATTCCGACCGCAAGCGTGCCTTCTTCGTTTCCGGTGCGCTTGGCCTGATGATCCTGCTGGTCGCGGGCGCCCTGATTGTCGGTCTGCGCCAGCGGGAACGCGTGGAAAATGAGCGTGCGGGGGCAAGACGCACGCTTGAAAACGCGCTTGAATCCATGTCCGACGGTTTTGTCATGTTCGATCCTGATGACAGGCTCATTGCATGCAACAGCCGCTACAAGGATTTCTACAAGATCAGCGCCCCCTTCATCGTGCCCGGTGCGCTTTTTGATGACATAATGCGTGAAGGCGCGCTGCGTGGCCAATATCCGCAGGCCCAAGGCGATATCGAGAAATTCGTAATAGACAGCAAGGCCTTCCATCGCGGCAATTTCGCCCCGATGGAAAGATTATTGCCCGATGGTCGCTGGGTTCTCATCACCGAAAGGCGAACCCCTGATGGTGGCGTGGTTGGCATCAGAACGGATATCACGCCGCTCAAGCGCGCCATGCAGGAATTGGCGAGTGCGCGTGACGCGGCCCGCGCCGCTTGTGAGGCAAAAAGCCAGTTCCTGGCCCGCATGTCCCATGAATTGCGCACGCCACTGAATGGCATTCTGGGCTTTTCGGAGCTTTTGCTGGAAGACCAGCGCCTGGAAGGCGACCAGCTTGAAAAGGTGCAGAACCTCCATGGTGCGGGCAAGCATCTGCTTGAACTCGTGAATGGCCTGCTTGATCTTTCGAAGATCGAATCCGGACGCATGGAATTCACGGCGCGCGTATTCCGTCTGCAGGACATCATCCAAAGCTGCACGGCGATCGTATCCCCCGATGTCACGCGCAAGATGCTTGAACTGACGCTGAATTTTGATCCCCGTTTGCCAAGCCATGTCATGGGGGACCCAACCAGGCTCCGGCAGATCATTCTGAACCTGCTGTCCAACGCGGTGAAATTCACACCAGGCGGCGGCGGGATATTCTTCCGCGCGATGCAAAGGTACCGGGATCGGCTGCGCGTTGAAGTTCAGGATACCGGCCCGGGAATTTCTGCCGAAGACCAAAGACTTCTGTTCCAGGATTTCGTGCAGATTGCATCCATGACTCAAAATGAGGTGATGGGCACCGGACTTGGTCTTGCCATCACTTCACGCCTGGTCAAGCAGATGGGTGGTGAGATCGGCTGCGAGAGCAAGCCCGGCACGGGATCCCTGTTCTGGTTTGAAATCCCGCTTGAAGTCGTTGCTCCTCCCGCAAGAAAGCCGGAAGACGGCACAACTGATCGGGCGGCGCCATCGCCCACGCGTCGCATGAAGATCCTGGTTGTGGATGACGTCAAGATGAATCGCGATATCGTCGGCACGCTATTGGCCAATATCGGTCATGACGTGGTCTTCGCAACCAGTGGGGCGGATGCGCTTCAGAGGGTGCAGGAAACCGCTTTGGATCTTGTGCTGATGGATCTGCAAATGCCGCAAATGGATGGCTTTGCAGCTGCGCGCGCCATTCGTGCCATGCCCCCGCCGGCAGGCCATTTGCCTATCTTCGCGCTGACAGCCTCTGTCATGCCCGAACAGATTGAAGCCGCCCATCAGGCCGGCATGAATGGCCATATCGGCAAGCCGCTCAGTCGAAGCGCGCTTATGAAGGCACTCGCGGGTTTGTCCGATCGGACAGTGAAACAACCTGCTATGCCATCGCAAACAGACGCCGCCGAGGCTACTGCGGAACGCGCCGAACCACCTATCCTGGATTTTCATGTTCTTGATATCTTGCGCAGCGAATTGAAGGGCGCGGCGGCGGGCGTGGTGCGTGAATTCATGGTCGAAATCAGGACCATTCGCGATAGCTTTGCCCGAGAATTGGCTGAGGGCACCCTGCTTGGGGACGTTGTCGCGGCAAATGCGCATCGGCTTCTTGGCGCCGCACGGACCCTGGGGGCGCTTGGCTTATGCGCCAGGATCAATGAACTGCAAAAAAACCTCACGCGCGACAGTGCCGCGCTTGATGAGGAAAATGCAGCAATTCTGTCAGATGTTGTGGCCGCGGCGGATGATGCCCTGCACGGCCTGGAAGCCTATTTCCAAACCCATCTTGTGGGCGAACAGGTTTAGCGCCCAACCGCGCAACGCCAGGGCCATAGGCCCAGTCCAGGGTTTATCGCGCGGTCACGATAAAGGCCTGCCAACGCCCAGCATACGCTTGAAGCCAACCCATTGCTGAGCAAGCCACCCACCGGTAGCGAAGCTTTCTGGTGCTTCCGGGTCGCCGGTCCGCGGATAGTTTTGGCGGCTGAAATCCGCGGTCCGGAACATCCAATCCCAGACAGGAAAAAGCACCGCGTAATTCTTGCCATGCTCGGCTACCGAAAGCACGCCGTGATGTACGCGATGAAAACGCGGCGATACAAGCAATCGTTCACCGATACGCCCGAAAGATAGGCGGATATTGCCATGCGAAAGGGATTCAACCATCCGCATCAGCAACAGCAATAGTGGGAATTGCGCCGGCGATACGCCAATCAGCAATGCGATGGTGCCGAACCAGAGCGCCGCAATCACCTCATCCAGAATATGGTTCCGGTCATCGGTCCAGAAGGTCATCTGCCGCTGCGCGTGATGGATCGAATGCAGGGCCCACCACCAGCCGATGCTGTGCTGCAGGCGATGGCGCCAATACTCCCCGAAATCAAGAATCACCACATAAATGAAAAAAGTCAGCAGCGGTGCCTGATGCAGGATGGGGAAGAGCGATTCCAAGGTTGGGGAGACAAAACCCGTATCCGCCAGCATGCCTTCCAGCCGGCTTTGGATGGCCGATAAAAGGATGAAGGCAAGCAGCGGAAAAATGCCAAGCCTTGCCAGCAGGGTGTAAATGATATCGGTCCTGATCGCGCGCCGATCAGTCACCGGCTCAACCGGGCGCCAAGCTTCCAGCGGGCGGCAAACAATATAGGTCACAATAATGCCAAAGATGCTGAACAGGGCGAAATCCATCCATTCCAACATCTCATCCGCGATATTCATCAGATCGGTCGTATAAAGCACGGGCTGGAGGAAGTGTTCGAAAATCCATCCCGTCAGTTGCGTATGCCAATCATCGAGTGTCTTGAACATGGATCAGCGCCTGCCTTCAGCCTTCAATTGCCCGAAACAAAAGCCCTTGGCCTGCAACCCCGCCAGCACGTCTTCAAGAACATTCGCGTAAGGGTCCTTCCGGCTACGCACACCCCAATGCATGACCAATACCTCCCCATCCCTGATGCTTCTGATTGCGCGGTCGCGTAACGCGGCGTTTGGCTGTGTGTCGCTGCTGACTTCATCGCCAAGAAAGCCGTTTGCTGTCCAGCCCTGATGGCGAAAGCCACAGGCTTCGGCCATGCGCAGCGCATTGGGCGTGGTGATGCCGCCAGGCGCGCGCCACAATGGAAGCACCACGGCATCCGGCACGGCAGCGCGCAGCCTTTCGATTGGGGCATTCAATTCGCGGCACATGGCGGCCTGATCCAGACGTGTTTCATTCTTGCGGTCGAATGAAACAAAGCGCACCAGGCCCGGCGCGGGATCGCCGCGAAAATACCAATGCCGATCCGTATGGCTCGCGAAAACATGGCCCTCAGCGGCGCGGGCGCGCCAGAAATCGGCCCAGCCTGGTTCAAGGCTTCTGTCACCCCGATGCGTCGGTTCATTGGCCACGAAAAGGGTCGCGCGTATGCCGCGGCGCTTCAGGATTTCGGCAATCCGTTCCGCTTCCCGCCCCCAGCCCGTGTCAATGGTCAAATAGATTGTTCCCGCGCTGCAGGATGCGGGCGTGCGCGCAGCAAGGCCGCCGGGCGCCAGCAACGCGACAGCCAGCACCCAAGCGAGAACACGGCTGACAATCCCCATCACCATCACTGCGTCGTGCGGGGCTGCACGAAAATGCCATGCGGGCTGCGCCCAACACGGATGGTGGAAACCTCGCCAGATGCCGGGTCCAGCCTCGCGATACGCCCCGCCCAGCGGAGTGTCGCCCAAACTGCGCCATCAGGCGCGAAGGCAATGCAATCCGGCCCGCCCGGCACTTCATGGATGCGGCGCAGTTGCAGCGTGTCGGGCTCTATCTCAGCGATGCGGCTTTGCACGCGGCTTGTCGCCCATAATGTCTTGCCATCTGGGGAGGGGAAAATGGTATGCGCCCCGCGCCCCACGCGGATGGTGCTTTCCACCTGTCGGGTTTCCGGGTTCAGCACCGCGAAATGGTCCCGCCCCATAATGCCAACAATGAGCCGCCCGCGATGCCACAGGATACCCGCGGGCTCTGGCCCGACATTCGCCTGCCACACAATCCGCCGTTCCTGCAGGTCAATCGCCATGACCGTGCCATCACCCTGAATGGTGATATAGGCAAAGCGCGAATCAGGGCTGAAGGCGATATGCGAAGGCTTGTTACCGGCGCGGAACCTTTCGAGCAGCCTCGGGCCATTCGCATCATAAATGTCCACCTGCCCGCGCCTGAGGCTGGCAATCACCAAAAGCTTGCCATCGGGCGTGAAATCCAGATGATAAGGATTGGAAATGCGTTCCCGCCGCAAGACGGTGCCGGTTGCGGGTTCAACGTAAAGGATTTCATTGCCGGCCGAATCGGCAATCAGCAATTCCTTGCGATCAGGCGAAAGCACCAGGTGATGCACTTCGCGCAGACCTTCGATCCGTCGGACTTCCTCACCGGTGCGCGAATCAATCTTCACAATGCTCGGGTCGGTTGAATTGAGCACATAGACCAGATCGGCCCGCGCCGGGGCAGCAAAGGCAAGCACAAGCGCCGTCGCGGCAGCGCCGAATGATGCCAAGCACGGGCGCTTCGGCATGCCACACATCTTCATGGCTTTTTATCGGCTTCAAAGGTCATTGCGGCGCCATTCATGCAGTAACGCAACCCGGTCGGCGGTGGCCCATCCGGAAACACATGGCCCAAATGCCCGCCGCAATTGGCGCAATGAACTTCCGTCCGCACCATGAACAGCGCCCGGTCAAGCTGTGTGCCCACCGCACCTTCAACCGGCGCGTAGAAGGAAGGCCAACCCGTCCCGCTTTCAAATTTGGTCCCCGAATCAAACAGGGCCTGGCCGCATCCGGCGCAGACAAAACGCCCCGAGCGCTTTTCATGATTGAGCGGCGATGACCCTGGCCTTTCCGTGCCATGCTGACGCAAAACACGATAAGCTTCGGGTGCCAGGCTTGAACGCCATTCAGCATCCGAACGCTCCAGCGGGAAGCTTTTGCCTTGGTCGGGATTCTGCCTGAAGAATACCATGGCTTTTCAATGGCCTCCCTGGGGCTTCAGCGATGACGAGAAGGATTTGCGAAACTTGGCAAGTTTCGGCGCAATCACGGCCTGGCAATAGCCTGACCATGGGTTGCGGGCAAAATAATTGTCATGTTCAGGCTCCGCTGGCCAGAAAATCGTGAGGGGCACGATCTCGGTTACAATGGGGCGCGGCCAAAGCGCGGCTGCGGTGATTTCCGCCATCACGGCCTTGGCTGTAGCTTCCTGATCGGCGTCATGGGTCAGGATGATGCTGCGATATTGCGGGCCAATATCAGCACCCTGCCTATCCTTGGTGGTAGGGTCATGGGTTGCAAAAAACACCTTGAGCAAATCGGCAAAGGACACCTGCTCGGGATCGAAAGTGATCTGCACCACCTCGGCATGGCCGGTGCGCTTGCCGCAGACTTCTTCATAGGTCGGGTTGGCCTTATGGCCGCCGGCATAGCCGGATTGCACGGAGGTGACACCCGCCATTTCCCGAAACACCGCTTCCAGGCACCAAAAGCAGCCGCCGCCGAGTGTCGCCTTTTCCATTGCTTTCCTGCCTTCCGTGCTTCTGGCCAAGGATGGGGAGACAAGGTCATGACACCCCCTCAAAGACGCAGATCATATCGTTGATGGCTGAGGCGGTCGCAAGAGGGTTCAGGGGGATGGCCGCGATGGGGTGATGGTGCGAATTTGGTCGGATTTTTGCCCGCGCTGCAGGCGGAAATGGGCCCGGCAGGACTCGAACCTGCAACCAAACCGTTATGAGCGGTCCGCTCTGACCATTGAGCTACAGGCCCAGCAACAGCGTGATAGCGCCCAGACGCCACCAAGATCAAACCCGTTTTGCCTCCCCGGCCAGCCGCGCCAGCACGCGGAGCAAATCCCGCGCACGTTTCACCCGCTCGGCCAGATCCATATCGCGGATCAGCGCCAGCTTGGCATCGGGGCGGAGCTTCACCGCGCCCTTCTGCCCCTGGATCCAGGTAATCAGCCCGCCCGGATTGGCGAAATTCTGCCCCCGGAAGCTCAGCACCAGCCCCTTCGGCCCGGCATCCAGCTTTTCCACGCCCCCCTGCCGACAGAGCCGCTTGATCGCGACCACTTGCAGTAGGTTTTCAACCTCAGCCGGCAAGGGGCCGAAGCGATCCGCCAATTCCGCCGCCATGGCGTCATTCTCGCCATCCGTCGCCAAGCCGCCGATGCGCCGATAAAGCCCAAGTCGCACCGGCAGATCAGTCACGTAGTTTTCCGGGATCAACACCGGCAGACCAAGATTGATCTGCGGCGTCCATTCCCGCTCACTCTCCTGCCCCTCTGCGCCGGCTTTGATATCCGCCACGGCTTCTTCCAGCATTTGCTGATAAAGTTCGATACCGACTTCGCGGATCTGGCCGGATTGCTCTTCGCCCAAAAGGTTACCGGCGCCGCGAATATCCAGATCGTGAGACGCCAGCGTGAAGCCCGCGCCCAGATTATCCAAAGTCTGCATCACTTCCAGCCGCTTTTCCGCCGCCGCGGAAAGCCGATGCGCTTCCGGCCAGGTCAGATACGCATAGCCGCGGAGCTTCCCGCGCCCAACGCGCCCGCGCAGCTGATAAAGCTGCGCGAGGCCAAACATATCCGCGCGGTGGATGATCAGCGTATTCACCGCCGGCATATCCAAGCCGCTTTCAACGATATTGGTGGACAGCAAAATATCATGCTTGCCATCGCCGAATTCGGTCATGACGCGTTCAAGTTCGGTCGGCGTCATGCGGCCATGGGCCTGGACCATGCGCGCTTCCGGCACAATCTCGGTCAGGCGTTCGGCCAGCTTCGCCATGTCTTCAATGCGCGGGACCACACAGAAAATCTGCCCGCCGCGGAAGCGTTCGCGCTGAATGGCTTCCCGCAGCACCACCGCATCCCAGGGCATGATGAAGGTGCGCACCGCGAGCCGATCTACCGGCGGCGTTGCGATCACGCTCATCTCACGCACGCCGGTCAGCGCCAATTGCAGCGTGCGTGGAATGGGGGTTGCGGTCAGCGTCAGCACATGCACATCGGCTTTCAGCGCCTTCAGCGCTTCCTTGTGGCGCACGCCGAAATGCTGTTCCTCATCCACCACCAGCAGGCCGAGATCGGCAAATTCAGTGCCCTTGGCAAGCAGCGCATGGGTGCCGATGACGATATTGATATCGCCGCGTTTCATGCCTTCGCGCGTTTCCGCCGCTTCCTTGGCCGTCACCAGGCGGGAGAGTTGCGCGATGCGCAAAGGGAAACCTTCAAAGCGCTTCAGGAACACGCGATGATGCTGCCGCGCCAGCAGCGTGGTCGGCACCACCACCGCCACCTGCGCGCCGGACATCGCCACCACAAAGGCGGCGCGCAAGGCGATTTCCGTCTTGCCGAAGCCAACATCGCCGCAAATCAGCCGATCCATCGGCCTTCCGGCGGAAAGGTCTTCCAGCACATCGGCAATGGCGCGGGATTGATCTTCCGTCTCGGCAAAGGGGAAGCGGGCACAAAACTCATCCCACATGCCCTCGGGCGGCGTGGCCAAAGTGCCATCCTTCATGCGCCGCATGGCCGCAGTGCGGATCAGTTCGGCGGCCATGTCGCGGATGCGCGACTTCGCCTTGGCCTTGCGATTTTGCCAGGAAACACCGCCAAGCTTGTCCAGCGCGACCCCCGCGCCTTCAGATCCGAAGCGGGAGAGGATTTCGATATTCTCCACCGGGACAAACAGCCTGTCCCCGCCATCATAAATCAGCTTCAGGCAATCATGCGGTGCGCCTGATACTTCAATCGTCACCAGCCCTTCATAACGGCCAATGCCATGATCCTGATGCACCACCAGATCGCCCTCGGCGATTTCGGTGGCATCCGCGATGAATTGATCAGCGCGGCGCCGGCGACGCGGTGGGCGGGCGATGCGTTCGCCGAGCAAATCCTGCTCAGCAGTCACGGCGATGCCATCGGCGATGAAGCCGCGTTCAATCCCCATCACCACCAGCGCGACCACATCAGGGGGCAGCGCGCGCGCGGCCTTCCAATCCTCCGCCGCTTCGGCACGCACGCCATTTTCGCGCAGCAGATTGCCAAGCCTTTCACGAGACCCGCGCGACCAGGCCGCCAGCACCGGCCGGCGCTTGGCCTTGGCTTCGCCCTGCACCATGGCGGCGTAAGCGCCGAACACATTCTCTCCTGCGCTGCGCGCTTCGGCGAAAAGCGGGCCGGGGCGGCCGCCCGCCGCAATGCCTTCCGGCTGGGCGAAGGGGGAAAACCGCAGCACGCGGCATTCCGCCAGCATTGCCGCCCAGCTTGCTTCATCCAAATAAAGCGTCGCAGGTGGCGCGGGGCGATAGGGCACATCGCCCTCACCAATGCGCGTCGGCACGCGCCGGGCTTCGTAATGATCGGTAATCATCTCAAGCCGCGCCTTCAGCACTTCCTCGGCCTGATGGTCAAAGCTGATTTCGGCACCCGGCACATAATCCAACAAGGGCACCATGGCTTCGTGAAACAGCCCCGCCCAATGTGCCATGCCGGGATAGCGTCGCCCGGCACTGATGGCGCCATAAAGCGGATCATCCGCCGCTGCCGCGCCGAATAATTCGCGGTAGCCGCTGCGGAAGCGCGCGCGTGACGCCTCATCCAAAAACACCTCACCCACCGGGCGGAGCGACAAGGCGGGCACAACCTTGCCACTGCGTTGGCTCGCCGTATCAAAGCGGCGCATATCCTCAATTTCGTCGCCAAAAAGATCGAGGCGTATGGGTTCCGGCTCGCCTGCCGGGTAAAGGTCAATAATGCCGCCGCGCATGGCATATTCGCCATGTTCCATCACCGTGCCGGTGCGGTGATAGCCATTGGCTTCCAGAAATGCCGTGAGTTTTTCCGGCTGCACCCGCCCGCCCTTCGCAAGCGCTAACGTGGCACCTGCAAACACATTGGATGAGGGCACTTTCTGCACCAGCGCATTGACGGTGGTGAGCAAGACGCGCGGGCGCTTTGGTGCTTCCAGCAAGCGCGTGAGCGTCGCGACACGTTCAGCGGTTATTTCCGGATTAGGCGAAACCCGGTCATAGGGCAGGCAATCCCAGGCGGGGAAGCGCAATACCTCGATTTCGGGCGCGAAAAAGCCCAAAGCCTCCGCCATGCGGGCCATGCGCGCATCATCGCGGCAGACGTGGGCGATGGGCGCATCCATTTCCGCCCGACGGCGCGCCACCAGAAGCGCATCAAAGCCTTCTGGCGCGCCATGAATGATGACGGGCTTCATGGCCCGGCGCCGGCCTCGGCCTGGATGCGCCGCAGCAGGGGCGTGTCATGTTCGGGCGGAATCGGGCGTCGGCCGGAAAGCCAATCGGCCAAATCCACGTCCCAGAGTTCCAGTATGTCTTCCAAGGCGGCCACATCGGCATCGGAAAGCGTCGCGATATGGCGCGCGACAAAGCCGCCGATCAGGATATCGGTTTCCTTGGTGCCGCGATGCTGGGCACGAAAAACAAGGCGGCGGCGGCGGGAATCAAGTTCTGTTGGGTCTGACATATCGCTCTAGTCTCAAGGCGCTGGCATATAGAGGCGGATGGGAATCCTGTCAGCCCGCCCCGAAGCGCCCGAGACCGCCGAGGACCCCCTCGCGCGGATTTTGGCGCCAATCGAAAGCCTGCCCGGGCTGCGCAAGCCCGATCTGCTGGCGCACGCCGTGGGTGGGGGGCGCGTTCTCGATCTTCTGCTGCATGTGCCGGAACGCGTGCAGCATCGGCCCGTTTTGCGCAGTCTTTCCGGCGCTGTTGAAGGCCAGGAAGTCACACTTGAACTCCGCATCACCGGCGCCCCGGCGCGCGGGGGTCGAGGCCCCTGGATGGTGCCGGCGGTCTGTGGCGCCGATCCGGTGGCGCTGATTTCCTTCTCTCGCGCCACCTGGGCGGGCACGGCGCTGACCCGAGCCTTCCCGCAGGGCGCGGAAAGGCGCGTCGCCGGGCGGTTGAAGGCGTTTCAGCGCGCCTGGCAATTGGAATTGGATGCGGACCCGCTGGTGGAACCGCCGCATCGCATCCCGCTGTGGCAGCCCATTTGGCCGCTGACCGCCGGGCTGTCCTGGCGCAACATGGCCGATGCGCTGGATGGGGCGCTGAAAGCGCTGCCCGATTTGCCCGAATGGGTGGATGGGCCGCTGCTGAAGCGCGAAGCCTGGCCCGGCTTTGCCGATGCCATTCGCCGGCTGCACGCGCCGGAAGGGGATCGTGCTGAAGGGCTCCGCCGACGCCTTGGCTATGATGAATTGCTCGCGGGGCAAATCGCGCTTGGCCTGGTGCGGCGGCGTGTGCGGGAAAGGCCGGGCCGCGCCCTTCAGGGCAATGAAAGCCTGCGCCGCCCCGCCTTGGCCGCCTTCGGCCATGCGCCAACGCCTTCCCAGCTTCAGGCCATGGCGGAGATAGATGCTGATCTGGCGGCGCCAAGGCGGATGCTGCGCCTGCTTCAAGGCGATGTCGGCGCGGGCAAGACGCTCGTGGCACTCATGGCCATGCTGCGCGCCGTGGAAGCCGGCGCCCAGGCCGCCTTGATGGCGCCGACGGAATTGCTCGCCCGGCAACATTTGCGGAGTTTTGAACGGCTTTGCGGCGCCGCTGGCGTGCCGGTGGCGCTGCTGGCTGGCAGTGTGAAGGGCAAGGAAAGGCGGCGCGTGCTGCAAGGGTTGGCGGATGGAACACTCCCCATCGTGGTCGGCACCCATGCGCTGTTTCAGGAAGGCGTGGTCTTCAAGGATTTGGGCCTTGCCGTGGTGGATGAACAGCACCGCTTTGGTGTGGCGCAGCGCCTGATGCTGGCGGAAAAGGGCCAGGCGGCGGATATGCTGGTGATGACCGCAACCCCCATCCCTCGCACGCTTTTGCTGACGCAATGGGGCGAAATGGCCGTCAGCCGCATGGCAGGCAAACCTGCCGGGCGCCAGCCCATCGCAACCCGCATCCTGAGCCAGGATCGCCTACCCGATATTTTGGCCCGTCTGCATGAAGCGGTGGCGCGCGGCGCGCGGGCCTATTGGGTGGTGCGCGCCATCACCGGCAGCGAGAAGGATGACAGTGTCGCCGCCGAGGACCGCTTTGCCGAGCTTTCCGCCCATTTCCCGGGCCGGGTTGGCCTGGCCCATGGCATGCAGGATGTTTCGGTGCGCGAAGCCGCCTTGGGCGATTTCGCCGCCGGGCGGACCAATATCCTGGTCGCCACAACCGTCATTGAAGTGGGCGTGGATGTGCCGGAAGCTACCATCATGCTGATTGAACAGGCGGAACGCTTCGGGCTTGCAGCGCTGCATCAGCTGCGTGGCCGCGTCGGGCGGGGCAAGGAGGCTTCTTCCTGCCTGCTGGTCCATTCACCAGGCCTGAGCGATGGCGAAAGGCGGCGCCTTTTGGTGCTGCGCGACACGGAAGATGGCTTTGTGATCGCAGAGGAAGATTTGAAATCTCGCGGTGGCGGCGATGCCTTGGGCGCGCGGCAGGCGGGGCTCCCCGGCGCCCGGCTGTTTGATGCGCGGGAAGACCCGGATCAATTCGCGCGCTACGTCCAGATTGCCCATCGCGATGCGGAAGCGCTGCTGACCCGCGATGCCGCGCTTGCCTCCCCGCGCGGGCAGGCGGCGCGGCTGCTGCTCAGGCTATTCGGCCATGATCTGTCCATGGCGCCCTTGGATGCGGGCTGATCCGCCGCCCCAGGGCTTGCAAGCCAGCGCGGGAAGGGTCAAATCGCCGCGCGTAAAATTTACCAATAACGCTTTGAGGCAGGATAAAGGGAGATAGGCTTTGGCCGCGCTGATCGAAATTGAGCGCCTGACCAAGCGCTTTGGCGCCTTCACCGCTGTTGATGATGTATCCTTTGCGGTGGATCGCGGGGAAGTGGTGGGCTTCCTTGGCCCCAATGGCGCCGGCAAATCTACCACCATGAAAATGCTGGCGGGCTTCGTGACCCCTTCCGCCGGCACCGCGCGCATTTGCGGCCAGGATGTGATTGAAGCGCCCGTCGCCGCCAAACGCGCGCTTGGCTATCTGCCCGAAGGTGCGCCGACCTACCCCGAAATGACCGTGACCGGGTTTTTACACTTCATCGCCCGCATTCGCGGCTTTGGCGGCGCGGAGGCGAATGAACGCATGGCCCGCGCCATGGCGATGACGCAGTTGGAAGGCGTGCGCTTGCAGCCCATCGAAACCCTGTCCAAAGGTTTCAAGCGCCGCGTGGGCCTGGCGCAAGCGCTACTGCATGACCCGCCCGTGCTGGTGCTGGATGAACCAACCGATGGGCTGGACCCGAACCAGAAGCATGAGGTCCGGGAATTGATCCGCCGCATGGCGCCCGAAAAGGCCATTGTGATTTCAACGCATATCCTGGAAGAGGTGGATGCGGTTTGCACCCGCGCCATCATCATCGCGCGCGGCAAGGTTTTGGCCGATGCCACACCGAAAGAATTGGAAGCCCCCGGCAAAACCCTGGAACAGGTCTTCCGCGATTTGACCCTGAAGCGGGAGGCCGCCTGATGCGCGCTGCCCTGCTTGTCGCCCGCCGCGAATTGGCCGGCTATTTCGCGACTCCTGTCGCTTATGTGTTCATCGTGATTTTTCTGATGATGGCGGGTGCCATGACCTTCAGCCTGGGCGGGTTTTTCGCGCGCGGCCAGGCTGACCTTGGCCCCTTCTTTGGCTTCGTCCCCTGGCTGTTTCTGTTTCTGGTGCCTGCGTTGACGATGCGCCTTTGGGCGGAAGAACGCCGGCTTGGCACGATTGAATTGCTGCTGACGCTGCCCATGGCACAATGGCAGGCGGTGCTGGGGAAGTTCCTCGCGGCTTGGGCGTTTTGCGCCATTGCGCTGGCGCTGACCTTCCCGCTGGTATTGACCGTGAATTATCTCGGCCGGCCTGATAATGGCGTGATCGCGGCGGGTTATGGTGCGTGTTTGTTGATGGCGGGTGCTTATCTCGCCATCGGTTCCGCCATGTCGGCCATGACGAAGAACCAGGTGATTGCCTTCGTGCTGGCGGTTGCCGTGTGCTTTCTGTTTGCGGTCGCCGGCAGCGCTTTGGTGACGGATTTCCTGAGCCAACGCATCCCCGCCCTGGCCGAAATTGCGCGCGCGCTATCGCTGACGGAACGCTTCAATGGCCTCACGCGCGGTGTAATTGCGCTGCGGGATGCGGTGTTCTTCGCCTCCTTCATTGCGTTCTGGCTTTTCGTGAATGCGGTGGTGCTTGACCACCGGAAGGCTGACTAGACCATGGCTGATCAAATCAAGGCAAAGCCCGGCACGCGGCGCGTCTGGTCCTCCGCGCTTGGGATTGTGGCGGCGTTGGCGCTGGCCATCGGCGTCAATATGTTGGTGGAGCGTTTCGCACCCCGCGCGCGGCTCGATCTCACGGCACAAAAACTTTACACGCTGTCAGATGGGACACGCAGCGTGCTGTCTGGCCTGCAAGACCCGGTGACGCTCAGGCTGTTTTATTCGCGCAAGCTCGGCACCGCCATTCCCGCCTATGGTGCCTATGCGGAACGCGTGCGCGCGATGCTGGATGAATATGTCGCGGTCGCCGGCGGCAAGCTGCGCCTTGAAGTGCTGGACCCCGAGCCCTTCAGCGAAACCGAAGACCGCGCTTTGGCTTTTGGCCTGCAAGGCGTGCCCGTGGATCAATCGGGTGAGCAGGTTTATTTCGGCCTGGTCGGCGCGAATTTGCTGGATGACGAACGCAACATCCCCTTTTTCCAGCCGGACCGGGAGCGCTTTCTGGAATTTGACCTGACGCGCCTGGTTTATGAGCTTTCCAATCCGCGCCGCCCGGTGATTGGCGTCATGTCGCCCTTGCCTTTGAATGGCGATCCACGCGCGATGATGATGCGCCAGGCCGCCATGGGCCAGCCCTTCGCGGTGATGAATAGCCTCAGGCAATTCTTCACTTTGCGCGATGTGGCCCTGGATGCGCAGGTGATCGAAAATGACATCCAGGTGATGATCCTGGCGCATCCGCAAGGCCTTTCGGATGCGGCGCAATATGCTGTGGATCAATTCGTGCTGCGTGGCGGCAAGCTGATTCTGTTGATTGACCCGCATTCCGAAGGCCAGGCATCGCGCCCTGGCCCCGGGGGGCGCCCGCCCGCCAATACCGCATCCAGCCTGGAACGCCTGACCAATGCCTGGGGCATTGAAGCGCCTTCAGACAAGGTAGTGCTGGATTTGCGTGGCGCCTGGCGCGTGCGCGCCAATCCGCAAGACCGGGTGCAGGCGGTGGATTATGTCGCCTGGTTCAATGCGCAGGGCGATTCCATCGCTCAGGGGGAAGTGGCGACCGCGCAGCTTAATCAGGTGACCTTTGCCTCGGCGGGCTTCTTGCGGCGCAAGGATGGCGCGCGGGTGGAATTCACGCCGTTGATCAGCTCAAGCCCGCGCAGCATGGAAGCGGATGCGGCG
>JBIIIE010000110.1:0-8533 GCA_044235135.1 Roseomonas sp.
CGAATACGGCGGCAATCAGCATGGCGCAGGAGGCCGGCATGGCGCCCGCCTTTGAAACGGCGCGCATGTATGCCGGCCCGGCACCGGACCTGCCGCTCGCGCAAATCTACGGCATCACCAGCTTTGAACTGGGCTGAGGCGCATCACGGCTGCACCGTGCGTTGCAGCCTTTCCACCGCAAACCCTTCCCGCCGCGCAATCGCCACCGCCGCCGCGTAATCCGCTTCCGCCATCACCGGCGTGCGCGACAGAATCCACAGGTAATCGCGCCGCGGTGCGCCCACCACGGCCCAGCGATATTCAGGATCAAGGCCAATAATCCAGTAATCGCCAAAGAAGGGCCAGAAGAAGCTGACGCGCAGCCGGTCATTGCCGGGGCTGGCACTACGCGCAATGGCGGTGGCGTTGCGCATTGCGCCATCGGCAGCGGCATTACGACAGCGGTTCAACACATCCACCGCGCCATCGGGGCGAAGCGTATATTGCGCGGTCACGGCTTCACAGCGCACGCGGCGGCTATCCTGAAAACTGGTCGGGAAGCGCGCCGCTTCATGCCAAAGCCCGGCATAACGCGCGAGATCAACCTGCCCCACAGTGCCGGGCGTATTGGGGCCGGGTTGGGTGGCACAGGCACCAAGCGCCAATAGCGCAACAAGCAAAAGACGGCGCATGTCATTCCCCCGGAATGCTGCCCTTGGGCAGCGTCAGAACGTGATCATAAATCGCCCCGGCAGTCGTGATCCAGATATCACCACGCCGCGCGGTGATATGTTCCAGCGCGCGGCGCAAATGTCGCAACCGATAGGGCTGACCCACCAGATAAGGATGCAACGCAATCCCCATCACTTGCGGCTTGCCATCGGCGATTTGCCGGCGCCTTTCCTCAAAATCATCAATGATCATATCGGCGAAATAGGCCGCGCCATCCTTGCGCCCGATGATGGAGGGGATATCGTTCACCTCCTGCGGATAAGGAATGGCGAGCAGTTTTCCGGAGCGCGTCTGCATCCAGATTGGCGCATCATCCGCGCACCAATTGAGCGTGTAGCGATAACCCGCTTCCAACAGCAGATCAGGTGTCACGCGGCTTTCCGCAATCCAGGGTGAAAGCCAGCCGCGCGGTGGCTTGCCTTCGTGTTTGGCAATGGCGGAGGTGCTTTCAGTGATCAGCGCGGCTTCCTCGGCTTCCGGCAGGATGGATTGGCGTTCCGAATTGGTCCGTCCATGGCCGGCAATCTCATCACCGCGCGCGCGATGCGCAGCCGCCAAGCCGGGCGCGTAATCATAGATGGCGGTATTCAGCAGCACGGTCGCGGGCAGGCGCAATTCATCCAACATTTCAAGCAAGCGCCAGGCACCAATACGATTTCCGTAATCACGCCAAGCGTAATTCAGCACATCAGGCTGCGGCCCGCCCGGCGCCAATTCGGCACCCAGCCCCTCGCCAAAGGCGAAATGTTCAAGATTGAGGCCAAGATACACCGCAAGCTTCGCCCCGCCCGGCCAGGCATAGGGCACGCGATCTCGCCAGGGGTGGTAGCTATAGCGTCCATGGCTTGGCAGCATTGCGGTGATCCTTTCGTGGTCTTTTTCTTTGGGGGCGCGCTAGGCTTTCGGCAAGGGTGTGGGGCTTGCCTGACGCGCCGCACCGGGCCAGCCTTCGGCCCAACCAGGGGGTAGGATCAGATGAAAATTGGCGCCGCAATGTTCTTCACCGATTATTCCATGGCGCCCGGCGAATTGGCCGTGGCCTTGGAAGAACGCGGTTTTGACAGTCTTTGGGCGCCGGAACATTCGCATATTCCGCTGGCGCGCACCGCTGCCTATCCGGGCGGCGGCGCCTTGCCGCGCGAATATTATGAGGTGATGGACCCATTCGTGACACTCACTGCCGCCGCGGCTGCCACGAAGACATTGTTGGTGGGTACTGGCATTTGTCTGGTGGTGCAGCGCGATCCGATCCAGACCGCGAAGGCGGTCGCGACGATTGATCACATCTCAGGCGGACGCTTTCTGTTTGGTGTGGGCAATGGCTGGAACCAGGATGAGATCGAGAACCACGGCACCGTCTTTGCAACCCGCCACAAGCTGGCGCGCGAACGCATTGAAGCGATGAAGGTGATCTGGACCGAAGCGCAGCCAAGCTATGCCGGCGAATTCGTCAATTTCACGCCGATGGAAACCGGGCCGAAACCGCTGCAAAAGCCGCACCCGCCGATCATTGTGGGTGGTGCCTATCCCTGGGGCGCCAAGCGTGCGGTGCGTTATGGCAATGGCTGGATGCCGCATCGTGTGCGCAAGCACTATGCCGATGTCGGTGCGCTGATCCCGCAATTCCGCCAATTGGTCGCAGAGGCCGGGCGGCGTGATGAGGATTTGCCCATCACCATCTGGGGCGTGAAGGAAGACCGCGACGCGCTGCTGGCAGACCGAGACCTTGGCGTTGCGCGTGTGGTCCTCAGCCTTGATTCCGCCAAGCGTGATGAGATTCTGCCGCAGCTGGACCGTTGGGCGGCGCTGATACGCGCAGTGGGTTAAAGGACTGTCTCGGCGGCGAGTCTCAGCGCTTCCTGCGTCGCCCCCGTCAGCACGAGCGTTGTCAGCTTGCCTTCTTGCGCTGCCGCCTGCCAATCGCGCAAGCGGGCGCGCACGCGATCCGCAGGGCCGACCAGGGCGATTTCATCCACCAGCGCATCCGGCACGGCGGCAAGCGCTTCCTTGCGATGCCCGGCCAGAAACGCTTTTTGGATCGCAACGGCGGCATCAGGAAAACCCAGGCGCTTGCAGTAATCATTGTAGAAATTCTTGCCAATCGCACCCATGCCGCCGATATAGAGCGCCAGTTCAGGCTTTACGGCATCACGGCAGGCTTGCAGATCATCGCCCAGTCTGATTTTCGTATAGGGCGCGATATCAAAATCACTCAAGGCGCGCGGGGAAGCGGCTTTCGCCATGCCTTCCAAAGTTGGCTTCACCACCAGATCGGCTTTTTCGGGCGACATGAAAATCGGCAGATTGCCATCGGCGATTTCCCCTGCCAGCCGCATGCCGCCTGGCGTGATGGACGCGCAATAAAAGCGCATCGGCTTACCGTGCAGAATGCTTTTCAGCGGCTTGCCGAGCCCCGTCGCGTCTGGCCCGTCATAGGGGATGCGATAATGCGTGCCCTGATGTTCCAGGGGCCTTTCGCGCGCGATGATGGCGCGCATGATGTCAATATATTCGCGGGTGCGCACCAGGGGGCTGCCATAGGGCTGCCCATGCCAGCCTTCCACCACCTGCGGCCCGGAAGGCCCGACGCCGCACAGGAAACGATCGCCCGATAAGGATTGCAGCGTCATCGCCGTGGAAGCCGCGCAAGCCGGGCTGCGTGCCGGCATTTGCATAATGCCAGTGCCGGCCTTGATTTTTGTGGTTTGCGCCAGCACCCAGGTGATGGGTGTCACCGCATCTGTCCCGTAGCTTTCGCCGCACCACACCATACTGAAGCCAAGCCTTTCGGCTTCCAGCACCAGCGGCATATCAATCGTGCCGGTCATGCCAAGCGTCATGCCAAGGCGCATGGGTCAGATCCTTTCCATCACGGAAGCGCGGAAGCTTTCCATCTGCCCCAGGACTTTCTCAACGCTGGAACCAAGGAAGTTGAAGTCAATCGCGCTGACACCCAACGCGCGTAATGCCTGGATGTCTTCCACAATCTGGTCCGGACTGCCCGAAAACAAATGCCGTTCCCCATCACCCGCAAGCGCGGGCAAATCGGCGCCGAATTTCTGCACCCGCAGCGAGAGTCCAACAGCAGCGGGGTCTCGCCCCAACTCCGTCGTCAAGCGGTGCAGCTTGGCAACCGCAGCCTTGTAGCGGGCCAGGCTATCAAGCGGAAAAGCCGGATTCGTGCCGATTGGATACCAGGCATCACCCATGCGCGCACTGCGCCTGAGCGCGGGGCCGCTTTCACCCCCCACCCAAATTGGCGGACCGCCCGGCTGCACCGGCTTGGGTTCAAAGCTGATCTTGTCAAAGCTGACATGCTCGCCCTGAAAGCGCGGATCAGGCGCGGTCCATAATTCGCGCATTGCCAAAATATATTCATCCGTCACCTTGCCGCGCGCGGCGAAATCCGGCGCGCCGAGGGCCTCAAACTCCTCCTTCAGCCATCCAGCGCCAATCCCAAGCGTGAGCCGCCCATTGGAAAATATGTCAATCGTGGACAGGATTTTTGCCGTCAGCACCGCCGGGCGATGCGGCACTACCATGACGGACGTCACCAGCCGAAGTTTTGTGGTGCGCGCGGCGGCGAACATTACCTCGGTCAATTGTTCATGCCGCGCACCGCGGGCGCCGGCGGGGAATTCGCCATTATCGGAATAGGGGTAGATGGCGTGAATATCGGTTGGGATCACCACATGGTCGCTGAAGGTGGCATAGGCATAGCCCATCGCCTCCCCGCCCTGGAGCAGCTGGGTAATCGCCTCGGGCGTCGCAAGCGGGCCGGCGGTTGGGGCGTTGAAACCGATCTGCATGCTCTGCCTCCCATCCGCGCGCATTGCATCCGGCGCGGCATTCCCACACGATGGGGTCAGGGGAAGGAGAATGGCAAGAGTGCAGGACAGGTTGGAAACCACACCGCTGGCGGCGCTGATGGCCGAAGCTGCAGCGTTGCGCGATTCGGGCCATGGCCGTGTCATGTCCTATTCGCGCAAGGTCTTCATTCCGCTGACCAGGCTGTGCCGCGATGTCTGCCATTACTGCACCTTCGCCGAAAAGCCGCGCGCCGGAAGCGCGCCCTATCTGACGCCGGAAGAAGTGCTGGAGATCGCCCGCGCCGGTGCCAAGGCCGGGTGCACGGAAGCGCTATTCACGCTGGGCGACAAACCCGAATTGCGCTGGCGCCAGGCGCGCGAAGCCTTGGCCGAAATGGGCCATGCCAGTACCATCGAATATCTGGTGGCAATGTGCGATCTGGTGCTGCGCGAGACGGGCTTGCTGCCGCATGCCAACCCGGGCGTGATGAATGCGGCTGAACTTGGCGCCTTGCGCGAAGTGACCGCCAGCCAAGGCATCATGCTGGAAAGCACCAGTGAAAGGCTCTGCGCACCCGGCGGCGTGCATCATGGCAGCCCGGACAAGCACCCGGCTGTCCGGCTGGAAGTGCTGAACCTGGCAGGTGCGGCGCGGATTCCCTTCACCACCGGCATTCTGATTGGCATAGGTGAAACCCGCGCGGAGCGCTTGGAAGCGCTGCGCGCCATTGCGGAAAGCCATGCGCAGTATGGCCATGTGCAGGAAGTCATCATCCAGAATTTCCGCGCGAAGCCGCGCACCAAACGTGCCGAGGCGCCAGAGCCCGATTTGGATGATCTGCTCTGGACCATTGCCTCAGCGCGCATCATTCTGGGCGCAGGGGCGAATATCCAGGCGCCGCCCAATCTTTCGCCCGGTACCTATCCGCAATTGATCGCGGCGGGCATCAATGATTGGGGAGGTATTTCGCCGGTGACGCCTGATCACGTGAATCCGGAAGCGCCCTGGCCCGCGATTGCGACACTGACTGAAAAAACCGCCAGCATGGGCAAGGTGCTGGTGCAACGCCTGCCGGCTTATCCCGCCTATTTGCGCGCGCCGCGCGAATGGTTCGCGCCGCGCATCGCAACAGCAATGCTGCGGGCGAGTGACGCCGCCGGCTTCGCACGCGGCGATGATTGGTCTCCCGGAGCGCTGACGCTGCCGCGCCTGGCCGCACCGCTATTGGCTACGGCTGATGCAGCGCTGTCAGCCGTGGTTGAGCGCGCCGCGCAGGGTGAAAGGCTGGATGCGCCCGCGATTGAAACGCTGTTTGCCGCGCGGGATGCGGATCAGGCGCATGTGATGGGCGCTGCCGATCGGCTTCGCCAGGCGGTCGCGGGCGATACGGTGCGCTATGTCGTCAATCGCAACATCAACTACACTAATATTTGCGCCTATCGTTGCAGCTTCTGCGCCTTCAGCAAGGGCAAGACGCATGAAGCCCTGCGTGGCCCGGCTTATGATCTCGATCATGCGGAAATCACCCGCCGCGCCAAAGAAGCCTGGGCGCGCGGTGCGACGGAAGTCTGCCTGCAAGGCGGCATTCACCCGGATTATACGGGCGCGACCTATGAAGCGATTTGCCGCGCCATCAAGCAAGCCGTGCCGGGGATGCATATTCATGCCTTTTCTGCACTCGAAATCCATCAGGGCGCGCGCACGCTTGGGCTGTCTTTATCAGTATTTCTGGCGAAGCTTCGCAATGCGGGGCTTGGCACTTTGCCCGGCACGGCAGCGGAAATTCTGGATGATGAAGTGCGCGCCATCATCTGCCCGGATAAGGTGAACACAGCCGAATGGCAGGCGGTGATGCGCGCGGCGCATGGGTTGGGGCTGCGGAGTACCGCCACCATCATGTTCGGCCATGTAGAGGCGCCCTTGCATTGGGCGCGGCATTTGCTGGTGCTGCGCGATTTGCAAGCGGAAACGGGCGGCTTCACCGAATTCGTGCCGCTGCCTTTCGTGCATATGGAAGCGCCCATGTATCTGCGCGGCCTGGCACGCCGCGGGCCAAGCTTCCGTGAAGCGCTGTTGATGCACAGTGTTGCGCGCCTGGTGCTTCATCCGCATTTTACGAATATCCAGACAAGCTGGGTGAAGATGGGCCCCGAAGGCGCGGCCATGGCCTTGCAAGCGGGCGCGAATGATCTGGGTGGCACGCTGATGAATGAAAGCATCAGCCGCGCCGCAGGCACAGAACATGGCCAGGAATTCCCACCCGAGGCGATGGAACACCTGATCCTTTCCATCGGGCGACAGCCGATGCAGCGCAGCACGACCTATGGCGCGGTGACGCGTGAACGCGAACAGGCTTCGCGGTGTGCCGAACCGCTTTTGCCCATGGTGCAGACCGCGCCGCGGAAGCGCGTTTTATTTGCAGGGGATTAAGCCAAACGGTTGAGGATGTCGTTTTGCGTGAGCCACGCGAGCGTTTGCGTCCCCTTCGCTTCGGGAATGCCGGCGAAACGCGCGATATCCGCCGGGTGGTCAATATCCATGGCAATACCGGGCAGGCGCAGAATCCGCGGCGTGATGCTTGCGGCACGTGCGGAAGCAAGATGCGGAAAGTAGCTGTCTTCACCAAAGCGCAGCTTCACCGCATTGGGTGGTGACATCAGGATGGCATTCGATCCCTGTTCATCATGTGCGGGTGCGATGATGAAGGCGGGTGACGAATTTGCAGCTTCGATCAGTGCTTCGATCTCCGGCGCTTTCACTGCGGGAACATCGCCGGGCAGAGTCAAGATGCTCGCCACACCTTCCGCCTGCAACACGGTCGCGGCGGCTGTCACCGCGCCGGTATGACCTTCCCGCGCGCCTTCCGTGATGATTCGCGCGCCATATTCCTGCCCAAGCGCTTCCGCCCATGGATCAAGCGTCACCAGCGTAATGCCGGCCAGGCTACGCGCAGCGGAAAGGGCGGCCAAGACATCGCGCAACATCACTTGCATGAGCGCGATGCGCTCGGCAGGTGAAAGCAAGGACGCGAGGCGTTGTTTTGCCCCCGCCATGTCCTTCACCGGCAGAATGACCCAGGGCTTCATCTGAGGGCATCAATCGCCGCCAGCACCTGCCGCGCCAGCGCAATCTTGTCGGCCAGATCGCGCATCAAGGTGGCCGCCTGAAAGACGCGCGGCGTGATGCCCGCCGCATCATCGCCATGTTCCATCACGAAGCCATGCAGCAGATCACCATAGCGCGCGGCAACAGCGGAAGCGCTTGGCGCTACACCAAGCGCTTCAAACATGCGCGCGGTTGGTCCCTTCACCGCCTGCCCGGCAATGATGGGCGATACCGCCACCACCGGCGCGCCTGATGCCATGATGGCATCGCGCATTCCTGGCACGGCCAGGATGGGTTCGATGCTGATGAAGGGATTGCTTGGGCAAATGACGATCCCGCGTGGTTTCCCGCGCAGCGCTTCCAATAATGCAGATTGCGGGCGCGCCTGTTCAACACCGGCGAATTTCACCACACGCGCCAGGGGTTCAGCGCGCAGCCGCACAAACCAATCCTGAAAATCAAGCCAGCCCTGATCCGTGTTGATTTGCGTGCGCACCGGATCATCACTCATCGGCAAAATACGCGGACCAATGCCTAAGCGTTCGCGCAAATCATCCGTAATGGCCGAAAGGGTTTCGCCGCTGCGCAGCCGATGGCTTCGCAGCACATGCAGCGCCAGATCGCGATCACCCAGGCGAAACCAATCCGCCCCACCAAGCGCAGCGAGGGTTTCCATGAAAGCCCAGCTTTCATCCGCGCGCCCCCAGCCAAGCTTGGGATTATCCAGCCCCGCCAGGGTATAGAGCAGCGTATCCGTATCGGGACAAATCGTGAGCCCGAAATGTTCGAAATCATCGCCGGTATTGGCGATGATCAGCAATTCCTCTGGCGGTAAAACATGCGACAAACCAAGCGCCAGCTTCGCCCCACCAATGCCGCCGGATAATGCAATGATCACGGGAAAAGA
>JBIIIE010000120.1:0-8092 GCA_044235135.1 Roseomonas sp.
GATCCGGTGAAGATCGCGAAAGTTGCGGATTGGATCGGCACCATGCCCTGGATCAAGGATGCGCCGGTGCTGCTGATTTTCTGCGGCGATATGCGGCGCGGCCAGGCGGCTTGCGCGCAGCATGGGCGCGAACACGCCAATAACAATATGGACACTTTCCTGAATACGGCGGTGGATGCGGCGCTGGCTTTGGGCGCGGCGATTGCGGCGGCAGATGCGGCGGGGCTTGGCACCTGCCCGATTTCCTATGTGCGCAGCCATATCGAAAAAGTGGCCCCTTTATTCGCGCTGCCCAAAGGGGTTTATCCGGTGGCTGGGCTATCGCTCGGCTGGCCGGCAGCGCGCAATGAAATCACGCCGCGCCTGCCGCCTTCCGTCGTCATCCATCGCGAAGCCTATTCCGGCGTGCATGAGGCTGAGGCGATTGCCGCTTATGATGCGCTACGCCCGCGCCAAAAGCCGCGCTATCCGGAAATCCATGGCCCGGCGCCGGAAGGCTGCACCTGGTCTGAAAACGCGGCGCGGCAATTATCGGTGCCGGAGCGCTTCGGCTTCCGCGCCTGGCTGCGCAGCAGGGGCTTCGCGCTTGACTGAACACCCGCACCGCGAAGACCCAACCGCAGATAATCCCGGTGGCGCCGATGTTGAAGGCAAGCGCAGCCCGCGCGCCCGCGCTGCGCGCCCGCGTGATGCGGCAAGCCTGATTGTCTGGCGCCAAAGCCGAAAGGGGCCCGAATTGCTGATGGGCAAGCGCCATGCCGGGCTTCGTTTCATGCCGGATGTGATGGTGTTTCCGGGCGGGCGCGTTGACCCAGATGATCATCGCGCCGCCGCCATCAGCGAATTGCGTGCAGAGCCCAAGCGCCTTTTGGAACGCCGCGCAACACCCGCGCGCGCACGCGCGCTTGGCATTGCGGCCGCGCGCGAATTGTTTGAAGAAACCGGACTGGTGTTGGGCGAAAAGCGCGGCGATGGTATCGCGGCGGCGCTGGGGGCGCTCGATTATTTATGCCGCGCCATCACGCCAACAGGTCGGCCCATTCGCTTTCATGCGCGCTTCCTGATCGCGCCGGCGGAAGCGGTCACGGGTGAGATTCAGGGTTCCGGCGAATTGGAAAAGCTTGGCTGGTACACGCCGGAAGCGGCGCATGCCAATAATGTCGCAACCATCACCGCGCGCGTGATGGAGGAGTTTTTGCATTTCCTCGCTTTGCCGGAAGCCGCGCGCGCCAAGCGTGAATTGGTGGTATTTCGCGGCATGGATGATCGGCGGGTGGAGCGCTGATTTTCTAAAAATTGAGTAATGTTCACCCGACCCTGCGGCGCGGCTCCAAAATCATCATTCCACCAAGCTTGAGCCCACCGCCGGCAAGCGCCAGCAGCGCCACCGCAGCATGGGAAAAACGCCCCGGTGCCGTGGCATCGCCCAATAGCAGCGCCACCAGCACCAGATCACACACCACACCCGCACCAATCAAACCAAGGGCAAACATTTACCTGCTCACGTATCGTTCAGCCTCCCTTAAACCTGCCCAGCGCGGCAGCAGCGCGACCAGACCAAGGCAGTTTCGTGGCAAGCAGCCATGGACAGACGCCCCCACATCTGAGACTGTTTTCGCCTCAGCCTTGATGGAAGGAGATTTCCTATGCGCCGTTTCCTGGCCGCTGCCTTGCTTTCCGCTGCCCTTGCCGGGCCTGCCTTGGCCCAGGGCCAACCGCCGCTCCGCTGCGGGGTGGACGGCACTTTCGCCCCACACGCCTTCCCGTCCCTGCAAGGTGGCGTGCAGGGCTTCCAGGTTGACCTGTTCCGCGAAGTTGCCAAGCGGATGGGCCGCGAGATTGTGATCGAAAGCGCCTCCTTCTCCGGCCTGATCCCGGCCATGAATGCGGGGCGCTATGATTTCCTCTGCGCGCCCACGACGGTCACACCAGCGCGTGCCGAAGCGCTGCTGTTCACTGAAGGCTATATCTGGACCGAATTGCAATTCGGCATCCGCCGCGGCACGCCCCCCATCAAGTCTGAGGAAGATTTGCGCGGCAAGACCATCAGCGTGAATAAGGGCACGCCTTATGAAAATTGGGTCACGGCCAATGCGCAGCGCCTCAATCTGACGCTGCTTGCCTTTGATACCCAGCCCGATGCGGTGCAGGCCGTGATCCAGGGCCGCGCCTATGCCAACCTGTCCGGCAATACGGTGGTGCGCTATTCGGCGTCTCGCACGCCGCAATATATCGCGGATTTCGTGCTGCCCGGCACGCGCATGCATTGGGGCACGCCCTTCCGCAAGGATAGCGCGGCCATGCGCAACCAGGTGGAAGATGTGCTGACCTGCATGAAGCGCGATGGCACCATCGCCACCCTTTCCGAAAAATGGTTCGGCAATCGCCCCGGCCCTGATCAGGCGGAAGTGATGGAATTCCCCGGCTATGGCCCGCCGGGGCTGCCGGGCCATGACCCCACGCCGCAGAACCCGCGCTGCTGATGCGGCTTCATGCAAGGGCGCGGCGGGCATGACCCCCGCCCGCCCCATTGTGGAAGCGCGCGCCATCCATAAGCATTTCGGCGCCCTGCATGTGCTGCGGGGCGTGGATTTCACGGTGGAAGAACGCCAGCTTGTCTTTGTCATCGGGCCTTCAGGTTCCGGCAAATCCACGCTGCTGCGCTGCCTGAACCGGCTGGAGGAACCTTCCAGCGGTTCCATCATCGTTGATGGCATAGACATGCTGGATGCGCGCACGGATATCAACAAGGCGCGGCAGCGGATTGGCATGGTGTTCCAATCCTTCAACCTCTATCCGCATATGACGGCGCTTGGGAATGTGATGCTGGCGCTGCGCAAGGTGCAGGGGCTCGACAAGGCGGAAGCCGAAGCCCGCGCCCAACGCGCTTTGGACCGGGTGCATTTGGCCGATCGCGCTGATCACTATCCCAATCAGCTTTCCGGTGGGCAGCAGCAGCGCGTGGCCATTGCGCGGTCCATCGCGCTTGAACCGCGCGTCATGCTGTTTGATGAACCGACCAGCGCGCTTGACCCTGAATTGGTCGGCGGCGTTCTGGCTGTCATGCGCGAATTGCGTGAAGATGGCATGACCATGGTGGTGGTCAGCCATGAAATGAGCTTCGCGCGTGCCGCCGCGGATCGCGTGGTTTTCATGGCGGATGGCGAGATTTTGGAACAAGGCCCGCCGGCTGAATTGTTCAGCGCGCCGCGCCATGAAAGGCTCCGCGCCTTCATCAGCCAGATCGAACGGCACTAATCAGCCATGACGGGCTGGGAACGCTTTACCGACAGCTTCTTCAATGCGCGTGTCATGGCGGAATATCTGCCGAAGATCATTGAAGGCTTCTGGCTCACGATTGTATTGGCCTTGTGCATCATTGCCGCCGGGCTGATCGCTGGCCTGGCGCTGGCGGTGCTGCGCGCCCTTGGTGTGCGTCCGCTCAATTGGCTGATCATTTTCGTGGTGGATCTGTTCCGTGCCTTGCCGCCCTTGGTGATTATCGTGCTGCTGTTCTTCGGCCTGCCCAGCATGGGTATGGAATTGTCGGGCTTTGCCTCCGCCTGGCTTGCACTGACTTTGGTGCTCATGGCGTTTTCGGAGGAAATCTTCTGGGCCGGCATTACCAGCGTGCCGAAGGGGCAATGGGAAGCGGCGCGCTCCACCGGGCTGAATTTCCTGCAGGCACTTGGCTATGTGGTGCTGCCGCAGGCGCTGCGGCTGACGATCCCGCCGCTCACCAACCGCACCATTGCGATTACCAAGGGCACCGCGCTCGCTTCCGTGGTGGCGGTGCCGGATATTCTGGGTGCCGCGAGTTCTGGGCTGTCCCATTCCTTCAATCCTTCGCCGCTCACACTCGGTGCGCTGGCTTATCTTGTGCTGTTCTTTCCCGTGGTTCTGCTGGGCCGCTGGATTGAAACGCGCTTTGCCTGGAAGCGCTGAGCATGCAGGATTTCCTTGAAGCCTTCCTGAATTGGGAGATCATGCGCGAAGCCTCGCCCATACTCTGGGCCGGGCTGCGCGCGACGCTATTGCTTTCCCTGTTGGTGGTGCCACTCGGGCTTTTGGGGGGGATTATTCTGGCGGTGCTGTCCACCCTGCCATCGGCCTTTATCAAATGGCCGCTCCGCGTTTGGGTGGATACATTCCGCGCGCTACCGCCTTTGGTGCTGCTGATTTTCATCTTCGCTGGCCTGCCCTTTCTGGGCCTGGAGATCAGCGCCTGGACCGCGGTCGCGATCGGGTTTTTCCTGAATACCGGCGCCTATTACGGCGAGATTCTGCGCGCTGGCATTGAAAGCGTCCCCCGCGGCCAGGTGGAAGCCGCGCGCAGCACGGGGCTGACCTCGGCGCAGACCATGCGCTTCATCGTGCTGCCGCAGGCGGTGCGCAATGTGCTGCCTGATCTGATTTCCAATACGCTGGAGGTGGTGAAACTCACCTCCATCGCGTCAGTGGTGGCGCTGCCTGAATTGCTGTTCCAGGCGCGCCAGGCGCAAAGCGTGACTTATAACGCATCGCCCATTGTGGCGGCGGCGATCATGTATTTCATCCTGCTTTGGCCCGTGGTGCGGTTGCTGAGCAAGCTTGAAAACAAGCAATTGGCGGCGCGGCGCTGACGCCCCGCCGCAAGGCCTGCGATCAACCGCGCCAGGGGCGCGTCTGCCAAAGCCGCTTCAGCCGATCATCCACGGATTGAGCAAAAGCACGATATTCCGCGCCCACCATGGTATTGAGCGGCATGAAATTCCGCGCCGCTTCGCGCTTGAAATTCTCATCCGCCAGCGCCGTTCGGAAAGCCGCTTCCAGCCGCGCCACAATGGCGGGCGGCATATTGGGCGGGCCGACAATGCCGCGGCTGGCGCCATGCACAATATCAAAACCCAATTCGCGGAAGGTCGGTGTATCGGCGGCTTCAGGCTGACGCTTCGCTGCCGCCTGCCCCAACATCCGCACCTTGCCTTCCCGTGCCAATTGGATCGCGTCATTCACATTGATCGCAGCGACATCCATGTTGCCGCCGAGCAATTGCGGAATAAGTGGCGCGGCGCCGGCGAATGGCACCTGGATCATGGGTTGAAGCCCCGCCAATTCCTCAAAATGCAGCACGAACAGATGATCATCGCTGCCAATGCCCGTGGTGGCATAGGTGATCTGCCCGGGCCGCGCCTTGGCCGCCGCCACCAGGTCCTGCAAGGTCTTGAAGGGGCTATCGGCACGCACATAGAAGCAATTGGCATCTTCAACGATATTGCACAAAAAGGTGAAATCCATCGCGCGGTAACGCACCTGGCGTTCCAGCGGAATGGCGTTATGCGCGGGGATGGTGGTGGCGCCGATGGTGTAGCCATCCGGCGCGGCATTGAAGGTGGCTTCAAGGCCGATCTGCCCAGCAGCGCCGGTGCGATTGATGATCACGGGGCGCAGGCCTGGGATTTGCGCCGCGATCAGCGGCATCACCAGGCGGGTCATGATATCCACGCCCCCGCCGGCAGGGAAAGGCACAATCACTTCCAGGGGCTTGTCACCCGGCCAGGCGGCTTGCGCCCGGACGATACCAGGGGTGGCGAGCAGGCTTGCGGATGCCAAAAGGCTGCGGCGATTGATCATTGTGTTACCTCCTGTGCTTTTTTGGCCGTGATGCGGCGGCCAAGACTTGCGCTTCTGGCCCGGCGTTGCAAGCCTGCCCGCCTCATGAGGGGTCGGACCAAGGGGATCGGGATGCTGGACGCAGCAACACGCGCGGAATTTCAGGTGGAAGGCCATTGGGCCATGGCGCGGCGGCATCGCATTCGCTGGATCCAATGCGACATCTACGCCCATATCAACCACGCCGCCTATTTCACGATGTTTGAGGATATGCGGATTGATTGGTGGTTGGCCTCTGGCGGGCGCTTCGGCGCCGATGCGGATGGGCCGGTGGTCGCTTCCATTGAAGCCAAATACCTCCGCCCCGGACATTTCAATGAGGATGTGCTGCTGACCGTGCGCGCGGTGAGCTTCCGGCGCAGTTCCTTCATTCATGAATATGGCCTCTGGCGCGATGGGCTTTTGTGTTCCGGGCGCGCGGTGTGCGTGATTGTGAACAACGGGACCGGCGCCAAGGCGCCGATTTCAGACGCGCTTCGCCAATTGATGCTGACGCGCGACCAGGCGATTGCCGAGGGCTGAAAACGGAAAGGAAACGCCATGCCCCACCAATTCTGTGAGGTGCACGATGAGGGCCGCCTGCGGATCGTCACGCTGAACCGACCGGAAGTGATGAATGCACTCCATGCCGATGCCAATGAGGAGTTGGAGGCAGTTTGGGATGAATTCGCCGAGCACCCCGATCTTTGGGTTGGCATCATTACCGGCGCGGGGGATCGTGCCTTTTCCGCCGGCAATGATTTGAAGGTGCAGGCCGCCGGCAAGCGTCGTCCTTTGCCCCGCACGGGCTTTGCCGGCCTCACCAGCCGTTTTGATCTGGAAAAGCCGGTGATTGCGGCGGTGAATGGCATTGCCATGGGCGGCGGGTTTGAAATCGCCTTGGCGTGCGATTTGATCATCGCTGCTGAGAACGCGGTATTCGCCCTGCCCGAACCGCGCGTTGGCCTGGTGGCGGGCGCGGGCGGGCTGCATCGCCTGCCCCGCATGATCGGCCAGAAACAGGCGCTGGGCATGATCCTGACCGGGCGGCGCGTGCCCGCCGCCGAGGGTCAAAGCCTTGGTTTTGTGAATGAGGTTGTGCCGCAAGGTGAGGCTTTGGAAGCGGCAAAGCGCTGGGCGGCGCTTATTCTGGAATGTTCCCCGCTTGCGATCCGCGCTTCAAAACAGGCGGTTTATGCGGGGCTGGATGAGGGAAGCCTCGCGGAGGCCATCGGCACCATGTATCCGGCGCAGGCGCGCAATCGCGACAGTCAGGATTTCATCGAAGGCCCGAAGGCGTTCGCTGAAAAGCGCAAGCCGAATTGGCGGAATATGTAAGGCGCGAAAGCCGTTTAAGGCACCAGCGCGCCAACCGGGATTCGGAGAGGGTGGGATTCGAACCCACGGTACAGTTGCCCGTACTTCGGTTTTCGAGACCGACCCGTTCGACCGCTCCGGCACCTCTCCAGCCTTTGGGGCAAGCTGCACCCCTCGGACGATGACGCTCCTATAATTGCCTGGGCTTCCCGGCGCAATCTCTGACGTTGACGGGCCGGATGCGCCCGTCTATATGCGCGCTCTTTCCGGCCCGGCGCCCTGCGCCTGGGGCGGCTGGCTTTTGCCTTGGGCAAGGGCCGGGCAGTCACGTTTAGAAAGAGTTTCGGGGCATCCCCATGACCTATGCAGTTATCCGCACCGGCGGCAAGCAATACCGCGTCACGCCAGACGCCGTGCTCACCGTTGAACGGTTGGATGCCGAACCCGGCGCCACCGTCACGATCCATGACGTTCTGGCCATCGCGACCGAAGCGGGCCTGGCTATTGGCGCGCCGACCGTGCCGGGCGCCAGCGTCACCGCGACCGTGGTGGAACAGAATCGCGGCGACCGCATCCTGATCTTCAAGAAGCGTCGCCGGCAGAATAGCCGCCGCAAGAATGGCCATCGCCAGCACCAGACCGTGCTGCGCATCGCCTCCATCAACGCAGCCTGATCGGAAAGGAACCCAGCCATGGCACATAAGAAAGCAGGCGGTTCTTCGCGCAACGGTCGCGATTCCGCGGGTAAGCGCCTCGGCGTGAAGCTGTTTGGTGGGCAGTCGGTCAATGCCGGCTCCATCATCGTCACGCAGCGCGGCACCAAGATGATCCCGGGTGACAATGTCTATGCTGGCCGCCAGCATAGCCTACATGCCGCCGTGGATGGCCGCGTGGTGTTCGAACGCAAGTCCGAAGGCCGCGTTCATGTCAATGTGCAGCCGCTGCCGCAGGCCGCGGAATAACCCGAGCTTCCAGCGTATCCCTGAAGGCGAGGGTCCCTTGGGGCCCTCGTTTTGTTTTGGGGATCATGATGCCCCGCGGATCAGCCCATGAAATTCCTTGATGAGGCGAAAATCTGGGTCAAGGCCGGCGATGGCGGGGATGGCGTTGTCGCCTTCCGGCGCGAAAAATTCATCGAATTCGG
>JBIIIE010000111.1:0-8456 GCA_044235135.1 Roseomonas sp.
CACCAATGCCGATGGCCGCACCGATGGCCCGCTGATGAGTGCGGCGGAGTTTCAGCCCGGGCGCTATGAATTGCGCTTCGCGGTGGCGGATTATTTCCGCGCGCGCGGCCAGGGGGCGGAGCTGCCCTATTTGGATGTGGTGACGCTGGCGGTTGGGTTATCGGCGGGACAGGGGCATTACCATGTGCCGTTGCTCTGTTCGCCGTGGAGTTACGCGACCTATCGGGGGTCGTGAATCACTTCAATGCCCGTCGCTCTGCCCAAATGATTCGACACTGAAGCGAAAGGCGCGGGTTTCCGCTGACCAATGCTCCGGCGCCAACCCCGCCTTGCGTTTCAGCGCGCGCACAAACACGCGCGGATCAGGAATGCCGCCCCAGACATGCGGCAGAAACAGCGCCTGGCGCTGACCATCGCGCAAGATCAGCCCATCCCTGTCAGGATCAAGCGCGTTGATCAGTTCCGCCTCGCTCTTCACCGCCATGGGGCGGGCCTGGCTCAGGATGGAAACATCCACCTTCACCGCAGCAAGTTCCTCTGCGGTCAGCGGCTTGAAGCGCGGGTCGCCAAAGGCGGCTTTCCAGGCGCTTTCGGCAATATCCTCATGCAGGGCGCGATGCGCCACCACGCTGCCGATGCAGCCGCGCAAAGCGCCATTCAGTGTCAGTGTCACGAAACTCGCGCGCTGCGCCTTCATGGAAGGCGAAAGCTCACCCCAGCCGATCTTGGGACGGCGGCCCTTTTCCACCCCAAAGCGCACCATGAATTGCGCGATATCGAATACCAATTTGCGGTCGGATTCCGTGAGCCGCGCTTCCTGCGCATATTCAAACGCGACCGAGGCGTAACCCACCACGCGCGTCTTATCGCCATGGGTATCGCCGGAATTGCGGTAATCAAGGCAGGTTGCGCGCATATCCAGCGCGCGGGCGCGTTCCAGCAAACCATAAAGCGCGTGCCGCCCGCAGGCCTCAGCCGCGCCAATCGCTTCACGCTGCAAGAGTTCAATCGCGGCGACGGTGCCGATATCCTTGGCGCGGGCTTCATCATAGCCAAGGTAATGCGACAGGTCTGAGGAGATGATGATGACGGTCTCCGGCCCGCCCCACACAAGCCGCAGCGCGTGATCCACTTGTTGCGGCGTGGCCTGCCCGACCAGCACGGGAATGATCGCGACTTCGCCCAAGGCGCGCTGAATGAAGGGCAGATGCACTTCTATCCCGTGTTCGCGCGTGAAGGGGGCTGCGTTTTCCGCGACAAAGGGCTGCGCCAGCAGCTTCGCCATCGCAGCCCGGTCCACTGGCAGCGCACCCAGCGGCGTTGCCCAATGACTTGCGGGATGCACCGCAAGCCCCTGCACCGCCATGCGATGCGGCGGGCTCAGGATCACCACGCGGCTGATGGTTCCTCGCTGAGCGGCCAACAACCGATAGGCGCTACCCGCAATGGCGCCAGAAAACGCATGCCCGGCATGGGGCGCCACCACGGCCTTGGGGCTGAGCGCCCAGGGGCTTGCCGCGGCGATATGGCGATCGACGTCGGCGGCCAGGCTGGCGGCATCGGCGGGGTAAAAGGCGCCCAGCACTTCGGGGGCTTTTGTCGCGGCATCCATCGCCCCAATATAGGCGAAATGCCTGCCGAAACCATCATTCCCGAAGCCCAAACCCTCACTGGCGTGCCGACTCGCTGGTGGACCAAGCTATCGGATGGGCGCTTTCGCTGCGATGTCTGCCCGCGCGAATGCAAGATGCGCGATGGCCAGCGCGGGCTGTGCTTCGTGCGCGGCGCCAATGAGGATGGCGTGGTGCTGACTACCTATGGCCGGTCCTCCGGCTTTTGCGTGGACCCGATTGAAAAAAAACCGCTCAATCACTTTCTGCCCGGCACGCCCGTGCTGTCCTTCGGCACCGCCGGCTGCAACCTCGCCTGCGATTTCTGCCAGAATTGGGGCATTTCCAAAAGCCGAGAGATGGATAGTTTCGCATCCTCTGGCCGACCGGAAGTGATCATGCGCGCGGCCAAGCAGCTTGGCTGCCGTTCCATTGCCTTCACCTATAACGACCCGGTAGTTTTTCTTGAATATGCCATGGATATCGCGAAGGTCTGTCGTGCCGAGGGCATCAAGACCGTCGCGGTGACCGCCGGCTATATGAACCCTGGCCCGCGCGAGGAATTCTATCGCCACATGGACGCCGCCAATATTGACCTGAAAGCCTTTACCGAGGGCTTCTATCGCGACATCACCAAGGGCCAATTGGAACCCGTCAAGGAAACGCTGATCTATCTGAAGCGTGAAACCAGGGTCTGGTTTGAAATCACCACGCTGCTGATCCCCGGGCTGAATGATTCGGATAGCGAGATCATCTCTCTGTCGGAATGGATTGTGGACGCCCTCGGCCCCGATGTGCCGCTGCATTTCAGCGCCTTCAAGCCGGATTTCCGCATGAAGGACCGCCCAGGCACGCCGCCCGAAACCCTGTTCCGCGCACGGCGCCTGGCCCGTGCCGCCGGGCTGCGGCATGTCTATGTCGGCAATATCCATGCGCCATCGCGCGCCAGCACCTGGTGCCATGCCTGTGGCGGGTCTCTGATCAAGCGCGATTGGTATGACATTCTGGAATGGCGCCTTGGCCCGGATGGCGCCTGCCCGGATTGCGGCACGCCCCTGCCCGGCGTGTTTGAGGAAAAGCCCGGCACTTGGGGCCGCAAGCGCCAGAGCGTGCGGTTGGCGCCTTGAACGGCCTTTCTTAATTCTGTCACTTGACCTTGGCGCGGCTTGCGCGGTTTTACCGAGGCATGCTTCGTCGTTCGATCCTTGCCAGCCTGCTGGCCACCCCCGCCATGGCGCAAACGCCTGAGCGTTCGCTCCGCCTTGTCATCGCCTTCCCGCCCGGTGGCAGCACCGATATCCTGGCGCGCCTGATCGCGCCGCGCATGGGCGAAATACTGGGCGGTCTGGTGACACCTGAAAACCGCTCCGGCGCTTCGGGCGCGGTGGGGGCAGGCTTTGTCGCGCAGGCCGCACCGGATGGGGCCACCATACTGATCGATTCCGGCGGGCAATCGGTCAATCCCTTCCTGATGCGCGGCCTTGCCTTTGATTACGTGCGGGATCTTGCGCCGATCACGCTGCTTGCGACCCTGCCGCTGATCCTGATCACCCGCGCCGAATATGGCGTGGCGGATTTGCCCGGCTTGCTCGCGCGGCTTCGCGCCAATCCGGTCGAGGCGCGCTATGGCAGTGTGGGGGTGGGATCACGGACCCATTTGGCAGCGGCAAGCCTGCTGCGTCGCGCCGGGATCAAGGGCGAACATGTCCCCTATCGCGGCGGGGCGGATCAGATGGCGGGGTTGCTCCGCGGTGATGTGCCTTTCGGCTTTACCTCACTCGCCCTGGCGACGCCGCTGATCCGCGATGGCAAGGCGCGCGCCCTTGGGCTTTCCGCCCCGGCCCGCCACCCGGCCTTCCCGGCGCTGCCGACCATCAGCGAACAGGGTTTTGCTGGGTTTCAGATGGGTGATTGGCTCGGCCTGCTGGCGCCCGCCGCCACCCCTGCCGCGATGATCACGCGCCTTGCCGTCGCCGCCAAGGACGCGGTGGAACAGCCTGCGCTGAAGCCGCGCCTGGAAGCGCTTGGCCTGACCCCGGCGGCGGAAGGACCTGAGGCTTTTGCGCGCTTTCTGGCGGCGGAGCGCACCGAAATGCGCGAACTGATCGCGGCTGAGGCGATCAGGTTGGACTGAGGCGTCGGGTCAACCGCGCAGCAAGCCGCCAAGCGGTGCCGCTTCGCCGCTATTCGGGAAGGCGGCATCAACCGCTGCCATGCCCAAGCGCAAATGATCCCTGAGCAGGCCTTTGGCGAGGCTACGCATATCCGTGGTCGGCCAAAGATCGCGATTCTGGAACAAATTAGCCGCCGATAGCCCCGGCCAATCCCCAAGCATACGCCCGCCCCGAACCGCGCCTCCCAGAATAAAGGCCGCTCCACCGGTGCCATGATCCGTGCCCATTGTGCCATTCACCCGCGCGGTCCGGCCAAATTCCGTCACCACCAGCACGGCGGTGCGCCGCCAAACATCGCCAAGCGCAGCTTTCAGCGCAACCAGCCCCTCATCCATCTGTGCCAGGGGCGCGTTCAGCCGGGCCGCCTGCTGGGCGTGGGTATCCCAGCCACCTAATTCAAAGGCCGCCACGCTGGGGCCTTGCGGTGCGGCCATCAATTGCCCGGCGGCCCTTGCCAGCACGGCGAATTGTCCCCCAGGCGGCGGGCGCTGGCGCGCGGCTTCCCCCAGGGTTTCCAACACATAGCCCCGCGCCCGGACGCCATCGCGCAGCACGGGACCAAGCGCCTGATCGCGCAGATTGAGGTCCAGAATACGCGCCATCAGGTCCGGGGGGATCTCGGCCACGCCGCGCGGCATGTAATTATCCACCCGCGCCCTGCCGCGCAGCACCAGGGGCGTGGTCGTGCCAACCGCAAGGCCTGCGGCGCGCCCAGCGGCGGGCGGCGGCAATGCGGACAGCGCGCGGTTGAGCCAACCACTTGCCAGGCGCTGTTCCGCGCCGCTTTCAAGCAAATCCTGCGCATCGAAATGGCTTCTTGTGCGCCAAGGCCCTGCCACGGCATGGAGGATCAGCGCCTCATTTTCCCGAAACATGGCGTGGATGCCCGCAAGGCGCGGATGCAGGCCAAACCGCCCACCCAGGTCCAAAAGCCCATCCTCATGGCCCGGTTCGGGTAGCGCCAATGGGCCGCGCAGCTCCGCGAAATTGGGGTCGGCATAGGGCTGCACAGCGTAAAGCCCATCAAGCCCACCGCGCAAAAGCACAACCACCAGCCGCGCCGGGCCGGGTGCCTGGGCAAAGGCAAGGCGCACCCCTGGCAAGGCGATGCTGGCGCCAAGCCCCAAAAGCAGCGCGCGGCGCCCAATGGCGGGGAGATGGGCCTTGGTCATCGGCGCTGAAACTCCGGGCTGGTGAGCACCAGGGTCAGCGCTTCACGGGCGGACCCGGCGCGAGATGCTGCCCGCAAGGTTTGGGACTGAATCAAGGGGCCCATCACCGCCTCGGCCAGGGCGGCTGCATCACGGCCGGCGCCGCGCCCTGCCTGACCATAGGCCCATTCAACGCGCCGCAAGATCGCCTCGGGCGCGGCCCAATCCGCCATCTGGTCGGGCCAGCCATTGGGTGCGCGTGCATTCCAGACCGGCTGGCCGAGAAATTGGGATGTATTGTTCAGCCCTTCGGCGATCTGCGCCGGCGCTTCCAAGGCGCGCAGCACCGCCATGACATAATCCATGGGCGCGCGCAGCTTGGACAAGGGGGGCTTCCACGCCGCATCCAACGTGGCCAAGCGCCGCGCAACGGCGCCCAAATCTCCGCGCGTATCGCGCAGCACAGCGAAAAGTGTGGCAACCGCATCGGGCGGCGGGGTATCGGCAATGAAATGGATGGCAAGCTTACGCGCCAGGTTCCGGTGCGTGGCCTCATGCGCCGCAAGCCAGGCAAGGGCGGCAATACCACCCTGCTCACCCTCCGCGAATTCATGCCCCATCAGGGTTTTCGGGCCTGGTTCATGGGCTGCGGCGCGAAAGACAAAGCCAAAAGGCGGATTGATCGGGGCCATGGACCAGCCCGTCAGGATATTGGCGAAGCTGGTCACATCGGCCTGAGAATACCCTGCCGCCGGTGTGAGGGTGTGCAATTCCAGGATTTCCCGCGCCAGATTTTCATTGAGGCCACGCGGGCGGGTTCTGGCAGCGCGGCTATTGGGCCCAACCGAGCCTTGATTGTCCAAATAGGCGATCATGGCCGGGTGGCGCACCACGGCCAGCAACATATCGGAGAAATTCCCAGTCACATGGGGCCTGATGGCTTCGCGGACGAAATGGCCTGCGAAATAGGGCACTTTCCCCCGCGCCACGGTGAAATGATTGGCCCAGAATTGCACCAGCCTTTCACGAAACGGGGCTGTGCTGGTGAGCGTTTCGGCCAGCGCGGCGCTGATTTCCCCCCGCCAAAGGCGCCCGCGATTTGGCCGCCCCTGCCCCTCGCGCAGCAATTGATCATCTTCCCGGATCAGCGCGCCGATCCCGGCCAGATCGGGTAAAGCGGCATCGGTCAGGCGGGGCGTGGCGGTATGGTCCAATTCCGCCATCAGCGCTGACCTTGGGTCAGCCGGCAGCGGTTCCCAAGGCCGACGCCCATGGCCGAATCGGATCGCAGCAATGAAGGGCTCGGGCCTCATGGTGCCTATATAGCCAAATCCGGGACGCTTGGGGGCAACAAAGCGTAACTTAAAGTGAGGAAAGCGCAGCCCGCCGCCCCTTTGCGCTTGCAAACCGCGCCCGAACATCGCAGATAGCGGCCACCAGAGACTAAACCCTGAACCCTTATGGCGGGCGACGTCCGGCGGAAGCCGGGGCGGGCGTCCGGCTTTTGCTTATGGAGGCCCACCGTGGCGCGTACCCCGCTTACCCATATCCGTAACATCGGCATCACCGCGCATATTGACGCGGGCAAGACCACCACGACGGAACGCATCCTGTACTACACCGGCAAGTCCCACAAGATCGGTGAAGTGCATGATGGCAGCACCACCACGGACTATATGGAGCAGGAGCGTGAGCGCGGCATCACCATCACCTCCGCCGCCGTGACCGCGGAATGGAAGGGGCACCGCATCAACGTTATTGATACCCCCGGCCATATTGACTTCAACATCGAAGTGAACCGGTCGCTCCGCGTGCTGGATGGCGCGGTATTCGTGATTGAAGGTGTTGCCGGCGTACAGCCGCAGTCCGAGACCAATTGGCGCCTGGCTGACCGCTATAACGTGCCGCGCATCATCTACATCAACAAGCTTGACCGCACCGGCGCCGATTTCTTCCGCGCTGCCGATACGCTGACGGAAAAGCTTGGCATCAATTGGGTCACGCTGCAGCTGCCGATCGGCATTGAAGACACGCTGAAGGGCGTGGTTGATCTGGTGGAAATGAAGGCGCTGATCTGGGAAGGCGACGATTTGGGCGCGAAGTATCACGAAGCGCCGATCCCCGCCGATTTGGCCGATAAGGCTGCGGAATATCGCCAGAAGCTGCTCGATACCGTTGTCGGCATTGATGAAGCGGCCATGGAGGAATATTTCGACAAGGGCGATGTTGCGGTCGAAACGCTGAAGAAGTGCATCAAGAAGGGCACGATCACCGGTGAATTCCGCCCGGTGGTTTGCGGTTCATCCTTCAAGAATAAGGGCGTGCAGCCGCTGTTGGATGCGGTGATTGATTACCTGCCTTCGCCCGTGGATATTGAAGGCATCAAGGTGGCGCCGGAAGAAGGCCAGGACGAGTCGGCTGATCGCCGCGTGATCCCGGCTGATGAAAACGCGCCTTTTGCCGGCCTCGCCTTCAAGATCATCAATGACAAATACGGCAACCTGACCTTTGTGCGCGTCTATCGCGGCGTGCTGCGGTCTGGCGACCAAGTGCTGAACACCACCAAGGGCCACAAGGAACGTGTGGGCCGCATGTTCCAGATGCATGCGGATAAGCGCGAAGAAATCAAGGAAGTCTTCGCGGGTGATATCGCGGCCTTTGTGGGCCTGAAGGACACCGGCACGGGTGATACCCTCGCCGCGCAGGAAGATGCGGTGGTGCTGGAACGCATGGCCTTCCCCGTGCCCGTGATTGACATCTCGGTTGAGCCGAAGACCAAGGAAGGTGTCGAGAAGATGACGCTCGGCCTGCAGAAGCTGGCCGGCGAAGATCCCTCGCTCCGTCTGCGCACCGATCAGGAAAGCGGCCAGACCATTCTGTCCGGCATGGGCGAATTGCATCTGGAAATCATCATTGACCGCCTGAAGCGCGAATATGGTGTGGATGCCAATATCGGCGCGCCGCAGGTGGCTTACCGCGAAACCATCACGCGCGCCCATACCGAAACCTATACCCACAAGAAGCAGTCGGGCGGTTCGGGCCAATATGCCGAAGTGAAGATCATCTTCGAGCCGAAGGAACGGAACGAAGGGATCGAATTCCACAACGGCGTTGTGGGTGGCGCGGTGCCGAAGGAATACATCCCGGCGGTGGAAAAGGGCATCAAGGTGCAGGCCGATACCGGCGTGCTGGCCGGCTTCCCGACCGTGGACTTCAAATACAGCCTGGTGGATGGCAAGTATCACGATGTCGATTCAAGCGCGCTGGCGTTTGAAATTGCCGCCAAGGCCTGCTTCCGCGAAGGCATGAAGAAGGCCGGCCCGGTGATCCTGGAACCGATCATGGATGTGGAAGTGACCACGCCATCCGATCACGTGGGCGATGTGGTGGGCGATTTGAACCGCCGCCGCGGCGTGATCCAAAGCCAGGACATGGCGGGCACCAGCGTTATCGTGCGCGCGCATGTGCCGCTGAAGGAAATGTTCGGCTATATTTCCAACCTGCGCGGCATGACGAAGGGG
>JBIIIE010000112.1:0-8419 GCA_044235135.1 Roseomonas sp.
GAAAACCCGTGTCGCGATTGCGAAATCGCTCATCAATCGCCCGGAATTGCTGTTGCTGGATGAACCCACCGCAAGCCTAGACCCCGATACGGGCGATTGGGTGCGGAGCCTTCTGGAAGGCTACCGCGCTGAAACGGGTGCGGCCATTCTGTTGGCCAGCCATAACATGGCGGAGGTCGAACGCTTGGCGGATCACGTCCTCATGCTGAAGGGTGGGCGCATTGTGGACCAGGGCAGCCCCGCCGATCTGATCGCGCGTTATGGCCGCGATGATCTGGAACAGGTGTTTCTGGATATCGCCCGCGGCCAGGGGCGCGCGGCATGAGCGAAGCAGCGCGGCGCATCTGGGGCTTGGTCTATCGGCATTTGGCGCTGTATCGGCGGTCCTGGCCGCGCGTTTTGGAATTGATGTATTGGCCCGTCCTGCAAATGCTGGTCTGGGGCTTTGTCACAGCCTGGCTTGCGGGCGTTCAGAACAATACCGCGAGCATCACCGCCGGCGTGCTGCTGGGCGGCGTGCTGTTGTGGGAAGTCACACTCCGCAGCCAAATGGGCTTTGCCATTTCCTTCCTGGAGGAAATCTGGTCGCGCAATCTGGGCCATATCTTCGTGGCCCCGCTTCGCCCGCATGAATTGGTGGCGGGGCTTGTCGCCATGAGCATGCTGCGCACCGCGATTGGCGTTGGCCCGGCGATCATCCTTGCCTTCTTGCTGTATGGTTTCGGCATTTGGACCCTGGGGCCGGGCTTGGTGCTTTACTTCGCCGCCCTCATGGCCATGGGCTGGGCGGTGGCGCTGGGGGTCACGGCGCTGATCCTGCGCCATGGCGCGGGGGCCGAGGCCTTGGCCTGGGGTGTGTTGTTCGGCTTGGCACCCTTTTCGGCGGTGTTTTACCCGGTGTCAGTATTGCCCGCCTGGTTGCAGCCGATCTCTCTCGCCATCCCCGCAACCCATGTGTTTGAAGGCATGCGCGCGGCACTGCTGGAAGGGCGCTTTGCCTGGGATCATCTGGCCTATGCCTTCGGGCTTGATCTGATCTGGCTTGGTCTGGCGGCCTGGCTGTTCATGGCGCAATTCCAGGCCGCGCGCGTCCGGGGCGCTTTGATGAATATTGGCGAATAAATCAGGCCGCCTCTTTCATCTTGCGCGCTTTTCCGGCAGATTTCCGCTTTACGGTCCTTGGTGAGGCGATGGTCGCCCGCGCCCGGGCCGGTTGCTTGCGGAGACTGGAAACGTGATTCCCGCCCTGATGCCGACCTATAACCGTGCCGACCTTGCCTTTGAGCGGGGCGAAGGCGCGCGACTTTGGACGGAAGATGGCCGACGTTTCCTGGATTTCGGCGCGGGCATCGCGACTTCCTCGCTCGGCCATGGCCATCAGCATCTGACGCGGGTGATTGCGGAACAGGCAGGCAAGATCATTCATGCCTCCAACCTCTATCGCATTCCGCAGGCGGAAACGCTGGCCCGGCGGCATGTGGAAAATTCCTTCGCTGACAGCGTGTTTTTCTGCAATTCGGGCGCCGAAGCGAATGAGGGCATGATCAAGGCCGTCCGCAAATACCATGCGGAAAATGGCCATCCGGAACGCTACCGGCTGATCTGCTTTGATGGCGCCTTCCATGGCCGCACCATGGCCGCTTTGGCCGCCACCGGGAATGAGAAGTATTTGGCCGGCTTCGGCCCGCCCGTTGAAGGCTTTGATCATGTGCCCTTCGACAATATGAATGCGGTGCGCGATGCGATTGGCCCCAATACCGCCGGCGTCTTGATTGAACCCGTGCAGGGTGAAGGCGGCGTGCGCCCCGCGCCGCTGCGCTTCCTGCGCGAATTGCGCGCCATGTGCGATGAATACGGGCTGCTGCTGGCCTTGGATGAAGTGCAGACCGGCATGGGCCGTTCCGGCAAGATGTGGGCCCATCAATGGGCCGGGATCGAACCCGATGTGATGTCCTCCGCCAAGGGCATTGGTGGCGGCTTCCCGCTGGGTGGCATTTTCGCCAAGGAACATGTGGCGAAGCATCTGAAGCCCGGCACGCATGGCTCCACCTATGGCGGTGGGCCGCTGGCATGTGCCGCCGGCAATGCGGTGATGGATGTGGTCTCTGCCCCCGGCTTCCTGGATCGCGTGGACCAGGTGGCGCGGCATTTGTGGCGCGGCCTGTTGGCCCTTGCCGCCAAGCATCCGACAGTGATTGAGGATGTGCGCGGTGCGGGCTTGCTGCTCGGCCTCAAGCTGCGACCCGAAGTCAACAATGGCGAAATGCAGAATGCCGCCGTGGCCGAAGGGCTGCTGACGGTTGCGGCGGGCATGAATGTGCTCCGCCTGGCGCCGCCGCTGATCATCACTGAGGCGGATGCGGATGAGGCTGTGGCGCTGCTCGATCGCGCCTGCCAGCGCCTGACGCCAGCCGGTGCCCAAGCCGCGGCGCAATGAGTGCCATGTTGAAATCAGTGAGGGGCGGCGATGCGCCGCCCCGCCATTTTTTGGAGTTGATGGATCTTGAACCGGCTGTGCTGCGCCGCATGCTGGATCTTGCCGGGCGCGCCAAGCGGGGCGAGATTGCGGGCAAGCCCCTGGCGGGCAAGACGGTTGCCCTGATTTTCGAAAAACCTTCGACCCGCACGCGCGTTTCCTTCGAAGTCGGCATCCGCCAATTGGGCGGCGATGTTGTGGTGCTGTCTTCCAAGGATATGCAGCTTGGCCGCGGTGAAACGCCAGCCGATACGGCGAAAGTGCTGTCGCGTTATGTGGATGCGATCATGCTGCGCACCGATAATGTGCAGAAAATCCGTGAATTGGCCGCACATGCGACCGTGCCGGTGATCAATGGCCTGACCGATGTATCCCATCCCTGCCAATTGATGGCAGATGTCATGACCTTTGAGGAACATCGCGGCTCCATCGCCGGGCAAATCCTGGCCTGGACCGGCGATGGCAACAACGTCGCGCAATCCTTCATCCAGGCAGCGGCGCGGTTTGGCTTTACGCTGCGTCTTGCCACCCCGCCGGAATTGGCCCCGCCCGCTGAGTTGATCGCCTGGGCGCGGGCGCAAGGTGCCAAGGTGGAGCTGACCCATGACCCCATCGCTGCCGTGCGTGATGCGCGCTGCGTTGTAACCGATACCTGGGTTTCGATGGCGGATGAGCGTGATGGCCGCGCGCAAAGCCGGCATAATCTTCTCGCACCCTATCAGTTGAATGCGGCCTTGCTGAAACACGCGGCGCCGGATGCGATTGTCATGCATTGCCTGCCCGCGCATCGCGGCGAGGAAATCACCGATGAGGTGATGGATGGCCCGCAAAGCGTGGTGTTTGATGAGGCTGAGAACCGCCTCCATGCACAAAAGGGTGTGCTGCTTTGGGCCCTGAGGCTGGCGTGAAGGCTTTTCAGGCCGGGTGCTTCCATTCGGCTTTGAAGGGCATGGAACGTGCCACGCCAGGCAGATTGGAATAAATGGGCGGAAGCTCTGCAAAAAACGCCAACTCAGCGCGGTTACAGGCGGTCAGCCGGGCGAGGGCCGTGGTGTAATCCGGCTGTGAGCAGGCTGGCACCACATCCGCGAAACGCGGCCTTTCATTGCATCGCGGCAATGCGCCGCCAAGCGCGAAACCAAAAGGCGCGAGCAGCCTTTGGGCGAACCCCTCCAAAGCCTCCACCCTGCCGAGCAGATAGGGGTGGCGGCGCAGCGCCATCCTGACCCCATCCCGTTCCGTCGTATTGAACAAGGTGCGCAATTGGGCATTCTGGCAATGCACGGCAAAACCCGGCACGGCATCAAGCGCCTGATTGAGCGAAACCACGCTCAGCGCGGCATGTTCGGGATGGTTCGGCGTGCCGCGGATGTAATCATAAAGCGATACAATACGTTCCACCGGTTGGCGCAGCACGGCCGCGATGGCGATGGGGCGTGGGGATCGGCGCACCAGCGGATGGGCGATACCGAAATGCCCCGTGACAAGGATCGCGCGGTGATAAAGACCCTGCGCCGGCCCGGTGAGGGCGGCGCTGAGCCCGGCTTCTCCGCCATGCTCTGCCAGCAGAGCGGCATGGAAGATGGCGCGATCGCCAAAGGTGTATTTCAACATGCGGTTGATGGTGGTGCCGCCAGTACGGGGCAGATGAAGAAAGTATAAAAGCGGCGATCCATGCAGGGGGATCGTAAGATTTTCTCTTAATATTGCGGTCATTTCTTTGGCCTTGGTAGTGGCCCAAGAAAATACCGATCAGATCATAATATTCGGTTGCCGACCCCGGTCGAAAACGCCTCCGGTCAATGGCCTGCTTGACGGGGCAGGCGCTCCGCCCCTAAAGCAGCCTCACATCGGGCGCGTAGCTCAGCGGTAGAGCATTCGCTTCACACGCGAAGGGTCACAGGTTCAATCCCTGTCGCGCCCACCATCCCTTTCAATATGATTTCGGCAGGCCGAGCACTTTTTCGGCAATATGGCTCAGGATCAGTTCGCGGCTGACCGGGGCGATGCGCGGGATCATGCTTTCGCGGAAATAGCGTTCCACCTGATATTCCTGGGCATAGCCCATGCCGCCATGCGTCAGCACGGCGGCCTCAGCCGCGGCAAAACCGGCCTCGGCGGCCAGGTATTTCGCGGCATTGGCTTCGGCCCCGCATTCACGGCCCGCATCATAAAGCGCGGCGGCCTTCATGGTCAGCAAGCCAGCCGCTTCCAGCTGCGCCCAGACCCGCGCGAGCGGATGCTGGATGCCCTGATTCTGGCCAATGGGGCGGCCAAACACCTCCCGCGTGCGGGCGTAATTGGCGGCGCGGGAAAGCGCTGCCTGGCCTATACCCACCGCTTCCCCAGCAATCAGGATGCGTTCAGGGTTAAGACCGTGCAGGATCAGGCGGAAACCTTGGCCTTCCGCGCCGATGCGGTCTTCTTCCGGCACTTCCAGACCATCGAAAAACAGCATGTTCGAATCAACGCCATGCCGGCCCATTTTGTGGATCAGGCGGACTTCCACCTTGGCGCGATCAAGCGCGGTATAAAACAGCGTCAGCCCATCGGTCTTGCGCTTCACCTGATCAAGCGGCGTGGTGCGGGCCAGAAGCAGGATGCGGTCCGCGACCTGCGCGGTGGAAATCCATATCTTTTGGCCGTTGATGACATAGCGATCGCCGCGCTTTTCGGCGCGTGTCTTGAGTTCCGTAGTGTTGAGACCGGTATTGGGCTCGGTCACGCCGAAACAGGCTTTTTCCCGCCCTTCGATCAGCGGCGGCAGGAAGCGTTTTTTTTGTTCTGGTGTGCCGAAGACCACCACCGGATTGAGGCCAAAGATATTCATGTGAATGGCCGAAGCGCCCGACATGCAGGCACCACTTTCCGCGACCGCCTGCATCATCACGGTCGCTTCGGAAATCCCGAGGCCCGCACCGCCGAATTCTTCCGGCATGGCGATGCCAAGCCAACCGCCGGTGGCGACGGCGCGATAAAATTCCTCCGGAAAGCGGGCTTCCTGGTCAATCTTCAGCCAATACTCATCGCCGAAATCGGCGCAAAGCTTCAGGATTTGCGCGCGGAGTTCTTGTTGCGCTTCAGTGGTTGAATACTGCACGGAACCATCCCTGGGTCGGTCTTGATGCGAAATTGCGTTTTTGCCGCTGCCCGGTCAATCGCATGGAATTGCCTTTGCGGTATCTCTCGGGCAGAAGGCGCGTCGGGAGAATACCATGACCGAAGACACCCCCAGCCTGCCGGACCGGCTATCCAACGACCCAAGCAGCCCGTTTTATAATGAGGCGCTGCTCGCCCGCGGCGTTGGTATTCGCTTCAAGGGTCAGGAGAAGACGAATGTGGAGGAATATTGCGTCTCGGAAGGCTGGATCAGGGTGAGCCTTGGCAAGGCCGTGGATCGGCGCGGTAAGCCGCTGACGATGAAACTGACCGGGACGGTGGAGCCTTATTTGCGGTGACAGGCCTAAGGCGTTCACTGCAATTTCGCCACTGCTGACCGCCGACGATCAAGCTTTCTATTCTTTATGTAGAAAAAGTATCGCAGAGCCAGTTTAACAGTATCACCATATCAAGTACGGTCCTTCAGTATTTTTTAGGACCAAGCCCATGCCCAACCCCTTGAAGCGTTTGACCACGGCAGTGTTCGCCTCGGCGATTGTCGCCATCATGGCGCCGCTGCCGCTATCTTCCGCCGATGCCCAATCTGTGCCGACCCGGCTTGGCGATCTTACGCTTGAGAATGGGTTTCCCAGCCGCCAAACCGCGGACCGGCTCTATGACGAAATGGATTTCCAGCGGGCAACCCAGGCCTATCTTTGGGCGCTGCCGGCGGTGGGCTTCAAGGCGCTTTATGATGCGCAAACCAAGACGCTCGGCGCCAGCAATGGCGATATCATGTTCTACCGCGACTTGGCGGATAAGGCGGGCATGCTGACGCCCAATATCACCACGCTTTATGCCTTCAGCTTCTGGGACCTGGCCAGGCAGGGGCCGATGGTTGTGGAGGTTCCGCAAGGTTTGACAGCGGGCGGCGTGCTCGACATCTGGCAGCAGCCCATCACCGATATGGGCCAGACAGGGCCGGACAAGGGCGCCGGTGGCAAATACCTGATCCTGCCGCCTGGCAGCCCTGATATTGATGCGCCGGGCTACATCGTGTTTCGCGCACCCAGCAATCAGGTGTGGTTCGGCACGCGCGGGCTTGATCCTGACAGGGCAGTGGCGGAGGCCACGTTGCGCAAGTTCAACATCTATGGCTGGAACCAACGGGATCGGCCTGCCCCCACAAAATTCCTGGAAGTGGGTGGCCGCGCCTGGCAATCAACGCAGCCCGACACGCTGGAATACTGGAAGCTATTGACCGAGCTTTATGCCAATGAACCGGTGGCACCGCGCGACCGCATGATGTTCGGCATGCTGCGGTCACTTGGCATCGCGCCAGGCACGGCCTTCAATCCGGATGCGCGGCAGACGCGCATTCTGACGGAAGCTGCCAAGGTGGGTGATTTGATGGCGCGCACCATCGCCTATGACAAGCGCTATGCGGGTGCCACCGTTTATCCCGGCAGGCGCTGGGAATATGCGGTGCTGTTCGATCTGGATCAGGAATCGCCGGACAAAAACCGCGTTCAGTTCGATGAGCGTTCATCCTGGTTCTATGAAGCCATTGGCATGTCGGTTGGCATGCAGGGCCGCATCGTTGGCTTTGGTCAGGTCTATCTTGAAACCTCCAAGGATCGGGATGGCAATTGGCTTGATGGTGGCAAGACCTATCGCTTGCGGGTTGAGCCTAACCCGCCGGTACGGCAATTCTGGTCCATTACGCTTTATGACAATGTCACGCGCGGCCCTTTGGTGACCGCGCAGGGTGCTGCTGATCTTTCCTCGCGCAATTCTGATTTAATCAAGAATGCCGATGGATCGGTGGATGTCTATTTCGGGCCGGAACGGCCAGCCAATGCGGCGAATTGGATCAGGACAAACCCGGGCAAGGGCTGGTTTCCCTATTTCCGCTTTTATGCCGCAACAGAAGCCTATTTCGACAAAAGCTGGCAGCTGAATGATATCGAGTTGGTGAGATAAGCCGGCGTGCAGCAGGGAGGATCTATCTTGTCCATATCCATCAACCGCCGCGGCTTGTCAGCCTTGGCGCTTTCGACATCCATCGCACTGACCACAAAGGCATCATGGGGCAATACTGCGCTAACGCCCGATGACGCCAAGGCCATCGCGCGTGAGGCTTGGGCCTATGCCTATGCGCCGCTGCAGGGCTACCAGACCATGTATAACCAGACGCAGAATAAGGCGTTCGGTGGCTATGTCGGTGGCTTCAATCAGTTCCGGCATTATGCGCGGTCTGCCACGCCCACGGATACGGATATTGTTACACCCAATAACGACACACCTTATTCCTGGGCGTGGTTGGATTTACGTGCCGAACCCATGGTGTTGTCTCTGCCCGCGGTACCGGCACCGCGCTATTATGTGAACCAGTGGTTTGATCTGTACACGCATAACTTCGCCTATACCGGCGTGCGCGCCACGGGGCGGGAGGCTGGAAACTATCTGTTCGTTGGCCCGCGTTGGAAGGGTACTATACCTGCCGGAATCACCAAGGTTTTCGTGGCCGAAACTGAATTCGTGGGAACGCTGACACGCACGCAACTCTTTGGCCCCGATGATGTCGCAGGACTTCAGGCGGTGCAGACGGGCTATAAGCTCACGCCGCTGTCGCAATTCACAGGCACAGCCGCGCCTGCTGCCACGCCGGCCATTGATTGGCCGGTGTGGGATGCCGCGAAGGCCGAGGGGATTGAGTTCATTTCCTATCTGAACGCGCTTCTGCCCTTCATGCCGATGCAGGCTTCAGAACAAGAAATGTTCGCCCGCTTTGCGCATATTGGCATTGGTGCCGACAGGAATTTCAATGCGAACACGCTTTCG
>JBIIIE010000113.1:0-8374 GCA_044235135.1 Roseomonas sp.
GTGAAGCGATACGGCCCGGTGCTGATCGGCATGCGCGAAAAACCATCAGGCCCCACCCTTTCGCGATAGGCCTTGGGCCAGATCGGTGTGACCATGGCCAGGTAATCCAGCGCGGCAGGATTGGGGCGCTTCATCTTCACGCGCACCGTATTGGCATCCAGCTTTTCCGCGCCCTCGATCCAGGAGTAATTGCCCGGTGTGGAAAGCCGACCACCCAATTCGGCAATGCCGTTCATGGTATAGACAACATCATCCGCGCTGAAATCGCTGCCATCATGGAATTTCACGCCGGGCCTGATCTTGAAATCAAGCGCGGTATTGCCCTGCCAGGCCCATTCGGTTGCCAAGGCTGGCACATTCTTGAAGGTTTCAGGATCACGATGCACCAGCCCATCCATGGCTTGGTGCGCGATGATGATGCCGGTGCGCTGGCTGTTGAAATAGGGGTCAATATTCGGCACGGCATCGCGGAAGGCGACGCGCAGCGTATTGGCGCTGCGCTGCGCGTAAACCGGGCCGGCGCCAATGCCACCCAGCGCCAAGCCACCGGCGGCAGCGGCCACACCCTGCCCAAGGCCTCGTCTGCTGATCTTCATCTCAGTTGCTCCCTGTTGGAAGGACAAGACTAGAGACAAGCGCGGGGCGCCCGCAAGCGCCATCAGCAATCAATCCACCGTGGCGCCGGAAACCTTCACCACCTCGGCCCATTTGGTGATTTCGCTGCGGATGAAGGCCTCAAAGGCCTCGGGGCTGGTGCCACCGGCCGGCGTCAGTGCGGGCGGCGCGCCGCCCAATTCGGCAATGCGCGCGATATAGGCAGGGTCGCGCGTAACCACATCCATCTCCGCCCCCAGCCTTTCAATGATCGGGCGTGGGGTGCGCGCGGGCGCCTGCACGCCGAACCAGGCGGTGGCTTCAAAATCGCGAATGCCGGCTTCGGCAAGTGTGGGCACATCCGGCAGGGCTGCCGCGCGGACATTGCTGGAAACCGCCAAGGCGCGCAGCCGCCCATCGCGAATATGGCCGATGCAGCTTGGCATATTGTCGCAGCCGGATTCGACGCGCCCTGCCACAACCTCCACCAGCATCGGCCCGGCCCCGCGGAAGGGCACATGGGTGATATCAGTGCCGCTCCGCAGCTTGAACATTTCCATGGTCATATGCGGCGAACCGCCCGAACCGCTGCTGCCGTAATTGAGCTTGCCCGGATTGGCCTTCGCACCCGCGATCAGGTCACTCACTGTCCGATAGGGCGAACTGGCCGTGACGAAGATCACATTCGGTACCCGGATCGCGAGGCCGACCGCCGCCAAATCCTCGGGCTTGGTCGCCATGCGCGCACCCCAAAGCGAATAATTGATCGCGGCGGTGGAGATGGTGCACATCAGCAGCGTATAGCCATCGGGTTCTGCCCGCGCGACCATTTCGGCGCCAAGATTTCCTGTGGCGCCAGCACGATTTTCGACAATGATGGGCTGGCCGATGCGCGCCGAAAGCCGTTCGGCCATGATGCGCCCGGCAATATCCGTGGTGCCGGCGGGCGGGAAGGGAACCACAAGCCGCAAGGGGCGGGTTGGGAAGGCCTGGGCGCGAGCGATGCCAGGCGCGGCAAGCGCGCCGGCCATGCCGGCCAAGATGATGCGGCGGCCCAAAAGGGCGTTGTTCTTGGTCATGTTCTGCTCCTTCTATTCCACACGAATATCGGCTTGGCGCACTACCTCGGCCCAGCGCGTCACTTCCGCGCGCATGAAAGCCGCGAAGCTTTCAGGGCTTGAACCGCCATCGGGGGTCAGCCGCGGCGGATCAGCGCCAAAGGCCGCGATGCGGGCACGGAAATCGGCATCCTTGCCGATGGCATCCAACTCCGCGCCAAGGCGGGCGATGATTGGCGCGGGCGTCGCGCTTGGCGCCAGCACGCCAAACCAGGCGGTTGCCTCAAAACCCGGCATGCCCTGTTCGGCGATGGTTGGCACATCGGGCAGCACGGCGCTACGCTGCGCGCCGGTCACGCCAATGGCGCGGATTTTTCCATCACGAATGAAAGCGAGCGCCGAGGGGATATTATCCATGCCGAGTTCGATGCGCTCGGCCACCATTTCGGTCAGCATAGGGGCGGAACCGCGGAAGGGCACATGGGTGATCTGAATGCCCTGCGCCAGGCGGATCTGTTCAATAACCACATGCGGCGAAGTGGCGATGCCCGCCGTGCCGTAATTCAGCCCGCCCGGCTTCGCCTTCGCTTCCCGGGTCATATCAGCCAGGCTGCGGATAGGCATGCGATTGGCCGCCATCAGCACATTGGGCACGCGGCACATCAGGCCGACCGCGGCCAAATCCTCTGGCTTGAAGGGCATGCGATTGCCGAAAACCGCGAAATTGATCGCGCCCGTGCCAATGGTGGTCAGCAGCAGCGTATGGCCATCGGGTTCCGCGCGCGCGACGAATTCGCCGCCGACATTGCCCGAAGCGCCGGGGCGGTTATCCACCACCACCTGCTGGCCAAGCCGGGCCGCGAGCCGTTCGGCAGTCAGCCGCCCGACCAGATCCGTGGTGCCGGCTGGGGTGAAGGGGATGACCAGACGGATGGGGCGCGCAGAGAGCCCCTGCGCCAAAGCGGGCATGGGCAGGGCTGCGCCAAACGCGAGTGCGCCCAGGCTACGGCGAGTGATCATGGTCTTTGCCTCCCGAGGGTTCTGTTGAAGCCAAGGTGGCCCGCGAAGCGCGCCAGATCAACCCGCTTGCGACAGGGTTTGGGCTTCCCCGATTCGCCCCCTATGATGAAGGCAATTCAGGGGTGGCGGGGGCCATGGAGTTTTTGCGGCTTTACGGAAGGGTGCTCAGGCTGCTGGCCGCGGATCGCGCTGTCGCGATGGGGCTGGCCTTGGCGGCGCTCGCCATTGCCGGGCTGCAATTCCTGGAACCGGTGCTGTTTGGGCGGGTGATTGATCTGCTTGCACGGTCGGACCGCATGCAGGAATCGGCGGTTTGGGCGGAAGCGCTGGCGCTGCTGATCATCTGGGGGGCGGTTGGGCTTTCGGCCATTGGCGCCAATGTCACGGTGGCCCTTTTCGCGGACCGCATGGCGCATCGCAATCGCCTGAAGGTCATGCATGACTATTTCCAGCATGTGCTGTCCCTGCCGCTATCCTTTCATGGGGATACGCAATCGGGCCGGCTGATGAAGATCATGCTGGTCGGCGCCGATAACCTGTTCGGCCTGTGGCTGTCCTTTTTCCGAGAGCATCTGACAACCTTCATATCCGCCATTGTGCTGCTGCCACTCACGCTTATTCTGAATTGGCGCTTGGGGCTTTTGCTGATTGGCCTTGTCGTGATTTTCGGCAGCCTGGCGGCCTTTGTCATTCGTCGCACGGAAAGCGCGCAGCGACAGGTGGAATCGCTCCATACGCAATTGGCCGGCAGCGCGCAGGATGCGCTTTCCAATGTGATGGTGGTGCAGTCCTTCACGCGGCTTTCCAGTGAGGCGCGGCTGTTCAGCGACATCATCCGGCAAGTGATTACGCATCAATTCCCCGTCTTGAATTGGTGGGCGGTGGTCTCCGTCATGACCTCTGCTGCCTCAACGATTTGCGTCATTATGATTTTCGTCTTGGGCACCTGGCTGCATCTGCGCGGCCAGGCGACGGTGGGTGAGATTGTGTCCTTCATGGGCTTCGCCACCATGCTGATCGGCAAGTTGGAAGGCGCGGTTGGCTTTGCGTCGCGGCTTGTGCTGCTGATGCCCTCATTATCTGAGCTTTTCGCGGTTCTGGATGCGCGCACCACCGTGCCGGAAAAGCCCAATGCCCTGGATATCCCGCGCGCGAAGGGTGAGGTCGCGTTTGAAGACGTGGCCTTCGCCTATCCCGGCGGGCCGCCGATTTTCAGCCATGTGAATTTCGCGGCCGCCCCCGGCAAGACCATTGCGCTGGTGGGGCCAACCGGGGCGGGCAAATCCACCGCCATGGCGCTATTGCAACGGCTATGGGACCCGAAAGAAGGGCGCGTCACACTGGATGGGCATGATCTGCGCGATATTTCGCTGGAAAGCCTCAGGCGGAATATCGGCGTGGTGTTCCAGGAAAGCATGCTGTTCAACCGCACCATTCGCGAAAACGTGATGGTGGGCCGCCCGAATGCAACGCAGGAAGAACTGGAACAGGCCTGCCGGCTGGCGGAAGCGCATGATTTCATCCAGCGCCAGCCCCATGGCTATGACACCATGATCGGGGAACGCGGCAGTTCCCTGTCCGGCGGGCAGCGCCAGCGGCTGGCCATTGCGCGTGCGCTGCTGAAAGACCCGCCGGTGCTGATTTTGGATGAGGCAACCAGCGCGCTTGATGCCGCGACCGAAGCCCGAGTGCAAAAGGCCCTGGCCGCGCTGATGGCGGGGCGGACCACCTTCATCATCGCCCATCGGCTGTCCACCGTACGCGATGCCGATGAAATCCTGGTTTTCGCCGGCGGGCAGATCGCCGAACGCGGCGGCTTCAAGGAATTGGTGGCCCAGGGCGGGCATTTTGCGGAGCTGGTGCGCACCCAGCTTACCGGTGCGGCTGGCGATTGATCATGATCAATGCAGGGGCGTGAAGTCGCGTCAGGATGGGGCTGTTTCGAACCATCCGGAAGGCAAACCAGCCATGAATCATCGTCACCGCAAGGTTTTGCACGCGATTTTCGCCCACCCCGTCAGCGCCAATATTGATCCCAAGGCGGTTGAGGCCGTGTTTGAGGAATTGGGGGGCGAGGTCTCCCATAACGGCTCTGGCCGGTTGGCGGTGAAGCTGAATGGCCAGGCCCATGCCTTCCATAACAGCCAACACAGCCTGTCCAAGGATGAGGTAGTGGCAATTCGCCAATTTCTGACGCATTCTGGGGTGGATCCGGCGCGCGATTACCCGCTTTGAAAGCCGGGCGGGGCTAGGGCCGGGCAGAAGAAGGAAGAGACCCATGAAGCTTCATCGTCGCGATTTCCTCGCCGGCGCCGCCGGTCTGGCCGCCCTTTCCCCCAGCCTTGGCCAAGCCCAGACGCGTTGGCAAATGGCCACGCCCTACGCGGATGGCAATTTCCACACGCGCAATGTCCGGAGTTTCATCGAGGACATTCAAAAGGGCAGCAATGGCCAATTGACCGTGCAGTTGCACAGCAATGGCGCGCTGTTGAAAATGCCGGAAATCAAGCGTGGCGTGCAGACCGGCCAAGTCCAGGTCGGCGAGATTCTGCTGACCGCCTATGCCAATGAAGACCCGCTATTTGATGCCGATGCGCTGCCGCAATTGGTGGTGAATTACGCGCAGGCCAAGCGCCTTGCCGATTTGCAGCGCCCCTTCATTGAAGCGCGTTTGGCCCGCCAGGGCTTGAGCCTGCTTTACATGGTGCCCTGGCCGCCGGCGGGGCTTTATTCGCAGGAACCCGTGACCTCGCTTGAACAATTGCGCGGCCAGCGCTTCCGCACCTTCAGCCCCATGACCAATCGCTTCGCGCAATTGATCGGCGCGCAGCCAACGCTGGTGCAGGCGGCGGAATTGGCGCAGGCCTTCGCGACTGGTGTGGTGCAGGCGCAAATCACCTCGGCCGCTACGGGCGTGGATACGCAATCCTGGGATTACGCCAAGGTCTTCACGCCGCTTGGCTTTTCCATGACCAAGAACGCGGTCTTCATTTCCCGCCGCGCGCTGCAGAGCCTTTCTGAACAGCAGCAGCAAATGATCCGCGCGGCAGCCGAGGCCGCAGAAAAGCGCGGTTATGAAATATCCGAAGCGGCGGCGAAGGAAACGCAAGCAACGCTCGCCCAGCGTGGCATGCGCGTGCCGGAGCCCTCGGCAAGGCTGCTTGAGGATCTGACCCGTGTTGGCCGCATTATGGCCGATGAATGGGTCCAGCGCGCCGGTGAGGATGGCAAAAAGCTTTTGGAAGCTTATCGCGCCAGCGCCTGAACAGAAAGCGGGCAATCGGGGCGTCGCGCGGTGTTCTGCTGCCGCGACACCCCTTGCCATGTGCAGTGGCAAGGGGGACAACAGGGCCTCAGAGCGTTAACAGCAGAGGCTCATGATGGAGCATGTGACACGCCATGGAGCCCTGCTCGGCGCCGCCAACTTGGCGCTTGCAGCGCCCAGTATCGGCAAGGCATCTGCCGAGACCCGCTGGCAATGGGCCATGGCCTATCCGAAGGCCGATTTCCTGGCGCGCAATTTGCGCGATTTCACCATGGAAGCGCAGGGTTCGTCGGGCGGGCCGCCAAGCCAGACGTGTTCCAATGCAGCCTTGCGCAAGGTGTCGGAGATCCAGCGCGGCATTCAGACCGGCCAGGCGCGCGGATCACTCCCGCCCGGTTTTTTCAGTGAAGGTGGGGGCTGATGCGCAAGGCACTTGATTCGCTTTACCTGTTGGGGGGCGTGCTTGGCGCCATCGCCCTGGCGGCCATTGCCGCGATTATCATCGCGCAGGTGGTCGGGCGGCAATTCGGCCTGACTGTTCTGGGCGCCGATGACCTGACCGCGTTTTCGGTTGCAGCGTCGGCAACCTTGCCGCTCGCTTATGCTTTCCGCCATGGCGCGCATATTCGCGTGGATTTGATCATCGGGCGGCTTACGGGTTCCGGCCGCTTCATCATGGAAAGCATTGCGCTGATCCTGACCACGGGGCTTACGCTGTTCTTTGCCTATTCCATGCTGGACCTTGCAATGGATAGTTTTGAGTTTGATGATGTGGCGCAGGGTTCTGTTGCCTGGAAGCTTTGGGTGCCGCAGGGGCTTTGCGCTTTCGGCGCCGGGCTTTTCGCCCTTTGCCTTTTGGATGACCTGGCCGCGCATCTGATGGGCGGCACGCCATCTTATCGCAAGGCGGCGGAAGCGAGTGCGCTTGATCGCGCGGGGGAGGAACTCTGATGGAACTCGCGCAAACCGAAGCCGGCGTTTTGCTGCTGGGCTTGCTGTTTCTGTTTCTTGGCCTTGGTGTTTGGATTGGCCTTGGCCTGATGCTTGTCGGGCTTTGTGGCGTGATTGTGCTGCCCATGCTGATGCCTTCCATGCCGAGTTTCCCAGCCGAAAAGGTGATGGGCACGGCGATATGGCAATCGCTTGCCTCCTGGACCTTGGCGGCGCTGCCGCTCTTCATCTGGATGGGTGAGATCCTGTTCCGCACCAAATTATCTGAGGATATGTTTCGCGGCTTGGCGCCTTGGGTGCAGCGCCTGCCGGGGCGGTTGATGCATGTGAATGTCATTGGCTGCGGTATTTTCGCAGCGGTTTCGGGTTCTTCCGCCGCGACGGCGGCGACCATTGGCAAAATGTCCCTGCCCGCTTTGACCCAACGCGGCTACCATGTGCCGATGGCGATTGGCAGCCTCGCGGGCGCAAGCACCCTTGGCCTTTTGATACCGCCTTCGATTGTGATGATCGTCTATGGCGTGGCGGCCGAGGTTTCCATCGTGCGGCTGTTCATTGCGGGTGTCATTCCCGGCATGATGCTGATGGTGCTGTTCAGTGGCTACATCATGGCCTGGTCCATGCTGAACCCAAGCCTGACACCGCCGCGTGATCCTTCCATATCCTTTGCGAAAAAGTTGAAGGAAAGCAGCCAGCTTATTCCAGTGGTATTGCTGATCATGTTTGTGATGGGCAGCATCTATTTCGGTTGGGCCACAGCGACCGAAGCCGCCGTTTTTGGCGTGGTGGGCGCGCTGGCGCTTTCCGCCTGGGGCCGGACGCTCACCTGGAAAAGCTTCATTGACAGCCTGATGGGCGCGGTCCGGCTTTCCTGCATGATCAATCTGATCCTGGCCGGCGCGGCGTTTCTGACGCAGGCCATGGCCTATTCCGGCATTCCGGCTGCCATGGCCGCCTGGGTCGGCGCACAAGGCTTCAGCCCCTACATGATCATTGCCTGCCTGACGCTGATCTATCTGGTGCTGGGCTGCTTCATTGATGGCATCAGCATGATTGTGCTGACCGTCTCGGTCGTGCTGCCCATCATCCAGGGCGCCGGGTTTGATCTGGTGTGGTTTGGCATTTTCATCGTGCTGGTCGTCGAGATGGCGCAGATAACGCCGCCCGTGGGCTTCAACCTGTTTGTGCTTCAGGGCCTGAGCGGTAAGGGGATATTCCAGGTGGCCCGCTATACCCTGCCGTTTTTCTTCCTGATGGTTGTGGCTGTGGCGATCGTGACATTATTCCCCGCTGTGGTGACCTGGCTGCCGACGACAATGATGTCGGGCTGATCAGGGCGCGGGGTTGGGCCAATCTGGGCGTTCAAAGCGCTGCACTTCCAGCAGATACCCGGCGGGATCGTGAAAGAAGAAATGCGTCACGCGATAGGCTTCGGAATATTCCACCTGTTCCGGCACCTTGACGCCGAGCGCCTTCAGGCGTGCGT